>CAYNTB010000144.1:0-6176 GCA_964399905.1 uncultured Bacteroidales bacterium
TATTGACATAATTAATGTATTTATCATGATGCTCTTGCTTATTAACAACAGCATACATATAATTAAAAATAAAATCATTATAACTTGTTGGCAATCCATGAGCTAAATCAAAGCCATTTCCAAGCAAAATTATTCTGTTCATATCATAAAAATTATGAATACTTAATTAAGGGGAGAGAACATTAAGCATCAAATTAATAAATTAATTGTTGATCCGTTTCACAAACTTAATTAAATGCTTGAAACATTCAAAATTGATTAATGATTAATCAATTATCACTAATCAATCAAAAATTATTCATTGAGAATAAGCAATCAAAAATAAAAAATCGAAAATAATTATACCAAGCCTGAAAATCCCATAAAGGCCATGGCCAGAATACCGGCAGTAACCAGTGCAATTGGTACGCCTTTCATCCCGGCTGGGGCTTTCATCAAATTGATGTGCTCGCGGAGGCCGGCGAAGATAATCATGGCCAGACCGAAACCAATGGCATTGGCAATCGCAAATACAACGCCTTCCATCAGGTGAAAATTTTTCGAAACTGTTTGAATGGCCACACCCAAGACTGCACAATTGGTGGTGATTAAAGGCAGGAATATTCCCAATGCCTGATATAAAGGAGGACTTACTTTTTTCAGGACCAATTCAACCATTTGAACCAAAGCAGCAATGACCAGGATAAAAAAGATGGTCTGTAGGAAAGTAATGCCAAAAGGTTCGAGAATATAAGTTTGGATCAGCCAGGTTACGATGGTGGCGATGGTCATTACAAACAAAACGGCACCACTCATCCCAACGGAAGTTGAAACTTTACCCGAAACACCCAGGAACGGGCATATTCCGAGAAACTGGTTTAATACAATATTGCTAACGAATATGGCACTAATTAATATGATGATATATTCCATAACGAATAAGTTAAGCTGTTTTTCTTAGTTTATTAATGAAAGCAATTAAATATCCTAAAACAATAAATGCTCCCGGAGGCAAGATGAAAATTAAAATGGCATCGCCTTCCAAAAATTTCATTCCAAAAAATGATCCATTCCCAAATAACTCCCGAACCGAACCAAGAATGGTTAATGCCATTGCAAATCCAAGTCCCATTCCAAGCCCATCCAGGGCTGATGAGAAAACATTGTTTTTAGAAGCAAAACCTTCGGCACGACCTAAAACAATACAGTTTACAACTATAAGCGGGATGAACAAACCGAGAGATTCGAATAATGCAGGGACAAAAGCCTGCATGCTCAGTTCAACAATGGTAACGAATGATGCAATGATTACAATAAAGGAAGGAATTCGGACCTTGTCAGGAATTTGGTTTTTAACGAGTGCCACAACAATATTGGAACAGACCAGTACAAAAGTAGTAGCCAGGCCCATGCCAAGTCCATTAACCGCTGTTGAGGTTACACCTAATGTAGGACACATTCCCAACAAGAGAACAAATACAGGGTTCTCCCTTATAAATCCTTTTGTAAAATTAGCTAGCTGATTCATTATTTAGATCCTCCATCTTTTAGATAAGTAGTATGCGCTTTTTGAACTGCCTCGCAAAAAGCCATTGAACTAATCGTGGCAGCCGTAATTGCATCAACACTTCCACCATCCTTTTTAACTTTCAATACAAAGGTATTTGGATTCTTTCCGTTAAACTGATCCTTAAATTTAGGATCGTTCATCTTACTTCCCAGGCCGGGAGTCTCCTTTTGCTGCACAACTGCTGTCTTTAAAATATCACCATCAGACGAAAATCCAACCATAATTCTTACCTGAGTTGGGTCGTAGCCATTATTTGAAAAAGATTCAATGGCAGTTCCGACCAGTTCGCCATTCTTATATCCCTGATTAAAAATCAAAGAATCAGTTCCATCTTCCAGGGCCACTTTAAAAACTTTAATGGTATCAAATTCAGGAATAACGGCTTTTATGGCCGCTTCGGCCTTTGCCTTCTTTGCCAATGCAATTGGCTCCTTTGTAACGTTATAAACGCCTCCAAGAGCAAGTGCAGCCAGCATTGTGATTACGAATAGTGTAATCAGCATATTTTTGAATGATGATTCTTTTTTACCCATTTTTAACTACCTCCCCAAATCGTTTAGGTTTAACACCACTGTTAATTAAAGGAACAAATGCGTTCATAATCAGGATTGCAAATGAGACTCCCTCAGGAAAAGCTCCCCAAACACGAATGATTACCGTCAATATTCCGCATCCCAGGCCAAAAATAATTTGTCCTTTCGACGACATAGGTGAACTCACCATATCTGTTGCCATAAATATGGCTCCAAGCATCAGTCCGCCTGTAACCAGATGAAAGCCCGGATTGACATAAATATCAGGATTGATCATCCATAAAATCCCTGTGAAAACAACTACAGATCCAATAAAAGCAACCGGTATGTGCCAACTAATTATTTTTCGGAAGAGCATATAAATCCCACCTAAAATTAAGGCAATGGCCGAAATTTCACCAAGCGAACCACCCATATTCCCCATCAATTGGCTAATATAATCAGGTATGTGATAGGAATAATTTACACCATCCATTACCCAACTTGTACCGTTTTCAAGTATATCCTGAACTGTTCTTCCTGTTTTTAGTTCTTCTTTTAAATGTCCCAGCGGGGTTGGCCCTGTTACAGCATCTGCTATACTGTTAAAAATAGCTGCAGGTTTGGGCCAGGTAGTCATTTGCACCGGGAAAGAAATCAGTAAAAACACCCTTCCCACAAGTGCAGGGTTAAATGGATTCTTGCCCAATCCACCAAACGACATTTTTGCAATTCCAATAGAAACCAGTGCCCCAATTAATATGATTAGAATCGGAAGATTACTCGGGACGTTGAATGCCAGTAAAATTCCTGTTACCACAGCTGATCCGTCTGTTATGGTTACGGGGCCTTTGATGAGATATTTTTGAATAACCCATTCGAAAAACACACAAGCCAGAACGGAAATTAAAGTTACCCGTATTGCATCCAGTCCAAAATAATAAACGGATACTAATAATGCCGGTAACATGGCGATAACAACGCCATACATGATTTTTTTGGTTGAATTATCTCCGTGGATATGCGGAGATCCTGATAACGTCAGTAAATTCATATCTTATTTTTTACTTCTGTTTCTAATAATTTGACCTACTCTGAATTTTCCCAGTCTGATATAATCAAGCAATGGCCTTGCTGCCGGACAGGTGTATTGGCAGGATCCGCATTCGATACAATCGAGTGCACGTTCAGCTTCAACATTTTCCCACATCTCAGCCTCTGCGTATTGAGCAATCAGAACAGGCTCTAAGCCCATCGGGCAAACAGTTACACATTTTGCACAACGAATGCAATTGGTTGGCTCAACCCGTTTGGCTTCATCTTCTTTGAATAACAAAACCCCGGAAGTTCCTTTCACAACGGGAACATCAACCGAATTGAGTGCTTTTCCCATCATCGGGCCACCACTTACTATTTTTCCGGTATCTTCGGGCAAGCCTCCTGCTTTTTCGATCAGGCTGTTTATTGAGGTTCCAACCCGAACCATATAATTTCCAGGATGCTTTACATTTTTACCGGTAATGGTTACTACCCTTTCGAATAAAGGTTTGTTTTTTTGAACAGCTTCGTAAACTGCAAATGCGGTTCCTACATTATGCACAACTGCTCCAACTTCGATCGGAAGTTTCCCGGAAGGGACCTGTCTGTTATAAACAGCATCAATCAACTGCTTTTCACCTCCCTGTGGATACTGCACTTTTAAAGGTTCAACTGAAATGCCCTCAAAATGTGCAGCCAGTTTCTGAAGGTGCTCGATGGCATCTTTTTTATTGTTTTCTATTCCAATGATGGCTTTTTTAACCTCCAGGGCTTTCATCAGAATTTGAATTCCGATCAGCATTTCTTCACCGTGTTCGAGCATCAGTCGATGATCGGCTGTGAGGTAAGGTTCACATTCAACACCATTGATAATGAGCACTTCGGCTTTTTTACCCTGGGGCACCATTAATTTAACATGCGAAGGAAAAGTTGCGCCACCAAGTCCCACGATTCCGCTTTCCTGTATCTTTTTGATGATCTCTTCTTTCGAGGCCGAAATCTCTTTTTTTATATCTTTTGTACGGTCAATCTCCGGCATCCATTCATCCCCGTCAACATTGATAAAAATGGCAGGTCTGCGATATCCGCTCTGGTCCAGGGCCTCATCAATTTTCAGCACTTTTCCTGAAACGGGCGAATGAATATTTGAAGAAATAAATGCTTCGCCTTTGGCAATGAGTTGGCCGACTTTAACGACTTCTCCCTTTTCAACAATTGCTTTTGACGGGGCACCCAAACTTTGCGACAATGGTATAATTGCCTGCGCTGGCAATTCCATCATTTCGATGGGCCGGTCGGTTGATAATTTATTTTCAGGCGGATGAACGCCTCCAATTTTAAAAGTTTTCAAAATCAATATCCTCCAGTATTTTCAGATTAAGAGAATTTTATTCTTCTTTATTATTATCAGAATTATCTTTGCTTGCTTTTGCTTTCACCTTTTCAGGACTACCGTCTTCGGTCACAATTTTTTCTTTCCTTGGAGGAAAGTTTAATTCATGAATAGCTCCGGTGGGGCATTCGACAACACATTTTCGGCACAATTTGCACTTTTCATAGTCGATATAGGCCAAATTATTTTCCATGGTAATGGCATCGAATGGGCAAACTTTAAAACATTTTCCACAGCCGATACAAGCTACACTACAATTTTTTCTTGCAACGCCACCTTTTTCCTCATTCACGCACGAAACGAAAATACGGCGGTCTTTTTTGCCCCGGTTTCTTAATTCGATAATATCGCGCGGACAGGCCACAACACAGGCACCACAAGCCACACAATTATCTTTTACAACAGGCAGGCCGGTTTCCTGATCCATATAAATGGCATCAAAATCACAGGCTGCCACACAGTCGCCCAAACCAAGACAACCATAGGGACATCCACTTTCGCCCGATGACAGATTATGCGCAAATGCACAGGTAGCAGGTCCATCGTACTTAATTTTGGCCGGCGCATTGGCCTTGGAACCCGAACAACGGATGACCGCAATTTGGGGTTCTTTTTCTTCTGCTACCAAACCTAAAATTTCGGCCACTTTTGCCATCACTTCATTACCTCCAACCGGACAGTTCAGTCCTTCAATTGACTGCTTTTCGTTTGAAGACTTTACCAAGGCCTCGGAGAAGCCCCTGCAACCCGGATATCCACAACCTCCGCAATTGGCTGCCGGTAATGCGGCCTCAACAATATCGATTTTTGGATCTTCTATTACTTTGAATTTTTGCGCGATAAAGTAAAGTATAATGGCTGCAGCTGCCCCTACAATACTTAAAAAGATGACTGCATAAATAAGAATATCGTTCACGTTTGCTCCTTTTTATTAATATAAGCCTGTATAATCAGGTTGAATCTTAACGCAATGCAAAATTAGCAACAAATACGAAACATCTAAATGTTTTAAACGAAATCAACAGTTCACATATACCCCTGAATATCTAGACATTAGGAGGATATTCATATTTATTCGGTCAGCTAGTATTAATGAAAAGCACTGATATTGATGATCTTCTGAATTTGTTTAGAAATCTTCTAAATTATCATAAAATCAGTTATTTAGAAAGTATTTAAAAAATTCAATATTTGAATGGTGAAATTATTCCACTTTATTTAAATACCGAATCATAACTGTTTTAGGAAAGATTTTAAAGCTGGCCTGAAATCAAGGTTTTAAGCTAAATTCGAAAGTATTGCTTAAGCGATCCTTCATGCGATGAAGAATATAATAATAAGGAATCAGAAGGCCCAGTGAAAACAAGGCAGACAGGCCTTCCATTTTGGTAATTGCAATAAGGATGATTAAACTCAACAATACAATCAGAAATGGTAAAAAATAACCATATAAAACGGCTTTTGATCCCAATGATCGTTTCATGTAAACCGTTACTTGTTCCCCTACCACAAACTGATTTTCTTCCTGATATTTAACTTCAATTGTTTTTTCTTCCATTTCAGAAACGGTGCACATACCTTTAGCATGACAGGTAGAACAGGCCGATTGTGATAAAATTGTGACCATAATTTTATCTTTCTCAATTTTATCAATCCGCCCAGGGTGCTGAATGGTATTTTTTAT
>CAYNTB010000145.1:0-6152 GCA_964399905.1 uncultured Bacteroidales bacterium
GGTGCCGCAAAAGCGCCTTCTTCAGTCAGTTTTGCGGTAACAATTCCATTGAAAGGTGCTACGATAGTCGTTTTAGTGATTTGTTCAAGTAAGGTGGCCTTTTGCACTTTCGCCGATTTTAAACCCAATATTGTTTTTTCCAATTGAACACCCTGAATTGCATCAGCATCGGCAAGAACGGTATATCGTTTTACATCCGATTCTAATCCTTCGATCTGAATCTCGACGCTTTGTAATTGTAGTTTCAATAAGGCAGCATCTAATTGAATTAATGCCTGACCTTTTTTGACCTGATTTCCTAAATCAACAAGAACTGAATTTATCTTCCCCTGAATATCCGCACTAATTTTGGTTTCTTTATTGGGTTCAAAAGTTCCTGTATATGAAATGTCGTTTTTAACACTTTCAAGTTTTAGAGTAATAGCCTGTACATTAATGGCTTGTTCTTTATCGTATTGATAAATTCTGTTTACTGTAGTTTCTTTATTTTTTTTCAGGCGAACCACCACAATGACTATTAAGGCCAATGCTACAACTATGTAAATAATATTTTTCTTCCACATTTTGATTTCCTTTAATTTTTTAATAAAATATTTCCGCTTAACTTCTTTAATTCTAATTTGGCTTTCAGATAATCAATGATTACAGATAGATATAATTGTTGCGTTTCTCGTAAGCTGTTATCAGCCAATAAAACATCTGTTAAAGTTGCAATTCCTTCTTTTTGTTGTAAAATAGATTGTTCATATACCGATTGTGCAAGCTTTATTTGTGCTGATGTTGTTTCGATGGTTCTCTTAGCAACGCTTATCTTATATTTTGCATTATCAATTAGCATAGCATTTTGATCCTTTACTAATTCCAATTGCATTTCACTATTTTTAATTTCTAATTTTTTCTGATTTATTTTTCTTTTGGTAACAGTTCCATTAAATAATGGATATGAAATTTGCAGGCCTGCAAAGCTTATGGGATAAAATTTAAGAAAATCGTTTGGTTTTTCATCATAACCAAATCCCGTTTGTCCGTAATAACCAAAAAGAGAAATTGATGGAAGTCTTGAATTTTCTAAGGTTGCAAGTTCACTTGATAAGAGTTGCTTATATGTATTTGCAAAGCGAATGTCAATGCTAATTGAACTATGATATTCATCACTATTTTGATATTTTACTTCAGGTTCTATTTCAATTTTTTTATTAAATGGTATTCCCATCGAGAGCTTTAAGGCATTCATCATTTGCTCAAGATTGCTAAGAATCAGCTCTCGTTGAGTAATTAATTGTTCTTTTTGTAATTGAACTCTTTTAACATCGGTTCCCTTAACCATTAACTGTTCCTTCATCAAAGTCATATTTTCAAGAAGTCTAGCTGTGTTGATAAGGTTTTCTTCAATAAATAATAATTGATGATGTAAGATTTGAATATTATAATATAGAATAGAGATATCGAAAATTACCTGCTCTTCAGTCTTTAAATATTGAATTTCACTTAGTTCAGTGGCGATTTTAGTAGTTTTAATGGCTCCATAAATTTGTGGATTGTATAATGGTATTGCCACCTGTACATTAAGCCCAATATTATGTGGAACCCCAAATTGGGTCTCCTTAAACTGACCCTCGGGACCCCCAAATGCGGATTGTGGCATCAATTGATAGGGTAGATCAATAAAATACTTATAATCGGCAGATAGATTTACTTTAGGGATTAAATTCGCTTTTGCTTCCTGATTTTTTTGTTTGCCAATTGCAATATTATTTTTACCAATTTGCATGGTTTTATTGTAAACCAGTGCTGTATCAATGCATTTTTGTAATTGCCATACTTGAGCCTGCATCGGAAGTATTGTTGCAATTACCATGACAGGTACTAAGAATAGTTTAGGTGTGTGAACGTTTACTAACATGGTAAATAAATTTTTTTTGATCAATGTTTTATCTTGAATTATAAAAATTTTGATTGAGTTGTAGGTTTTGGAGCTTTAACGACAAGTATACGGGTTAAAGAATCAGTATTATTGTACAGGCAATGTGCAATATTTTTCGGGCTTTCAACCAGACAGTCTTCATAAACTTGTTTCTTCTCATTTCCGATCAAAACTTCAGGTGATCCTTCTAAAATATAAAAGAATACATCAACAGGTGTAGTATGGGGTTTTAAAGCCTGTCCTGGCCTTAAGCTTATATGCATAACCTGTGCAGAATCTTTATCATATAATTTGCGAACATCTACTTGATGCGGTGTATCGGTTGTCATAATGTCTTTTACTCTAATTACTTTCATTTTTTATAAATTTAATTTCTAACTAATATTTTTATACTTTTAATAAACTCTATGCCTTTCTCTGTCAAATCAAAAGTATAATGTGACATATGCCATTGTTTGACAAACATTCGCAATGAGCCCATAATAATTATGGATAAATCAGATGATTGAATATCTGTTCTGATGTCTCCTTGTTCCTGGCCTTGTTCAATAATATTGGTCAAGTTAGAGGCATTCTTTTTCATTATTTCTGCAACCTTTTCGTTAAGCACGGTTTCATTTCGAAATATTTCTTCAGAGAAAATAACTGCAACGAGTGAAGGTGATCTTGAAAATGTTTTAAAATGGTTTAAGAATAATCGTTCAATTTTGACCATTGAATTGTCATTTGTGCTCAATTCGTCGGTGAAAAAACTGTTTGTTTTATTTTTAAAGAAATCAAGAATTGCTATTAATATTTGTATTTTATTTTCAAAATGACGGTAAACTGCCGATTCGGTAAACCCGATCTTTTTTGCAAGATTTTTGATGGTCAATCCTTGAATTCCCCTTTCTGCTATAAGTTCAAGCGAAATGTTGATTATTTCCTGTTGCCGATCTGATATTTCTGTAGTCATGTTTAATATTTATAAAGTAAGTGAATATTCACTTACAAAAATAATACATTATTTTTAAAGGAAGCAAGTTTTTTTTAAAAAATATTGAAATTATACGAAATCCGGTTATTGGATTTGCTTTAGAATAATAGTAAATACTAATAATTGGGACTTATGGGTTCTAACAATTTTTTTTAAAAGAAGGCAGGTCCAACGATGTTTTTAAAAGCTAATACGTAAACACCTTAATACTCTATCACGATCTAGTCAAGCTTAAGAACTGCCAGAAAAGCTTGCTGTGGAACTTCGACATTCCCTACCTGGCGCATCCGTTTTTTACCTTTCTTTTGTTTTTCAAGCAATTTTCGTTTACGTGTAATATCCCCACCATAACATTTGGCCGTCACATCTTTACGGACGGCTTTAACGGTTTCGCGGGCAATAATTTTAGCTCCGATGGCTGCCTGAATGGCAATATCAAACTGCTGCCGGGGTATTAGCTCCTTTAATTTGGAACACATCCTGCGTCCAAAATCATAGGCATTGTCGCGGTGGATCAATGTTGAGAGTGCATCCACTGATTCGCCATTCAGCAAAATATCTAATTTTACCAGGTTTGCGGGCTTATAACTCGACTGATAATAATCAAAGGAAGCATAGCCTTTCGAAATACTTTTAAGCTTATCATAAAAATCGAAAACAATTTCGCCCAGCGGCATTTCAAAGGTTACTTCTACCCGGTCGCTTGTCAGGTAAACCTGATTTTTTAAGGTCCCCCGTTTATCAATGCACAAATTCATCACCGAACCCAAATAACCCGATTTGGAAATAATCTGGGCAGTAATATAGGGCTCTTCGATGTGATCAATATATTTCTGGTCGGGAAGGCCCGAAGGATTGTGCACCTCAATGACTTCTTTTTTATGGGTTACAACTTTATACGATACATTGGGCACCGTTGTAATCACATTCATATCAAATTCCCGGTCGAGCCGTTCCTGAATAATTTCCATGTGAAGCAGACCCAGAAAACCGCATCTGAATCCAAATCCCAAAGCAACAGAAGACTCCGGCTCATAAGTCAACGATGCATCGTTCAATTGAAGTTTTTCCATCGCTGCCCTTAACTCTTCATATTCATCGGCATCTACCGGATAGATACCGGCAAAAACCATCGGTTTTACATCTTCGAATCCGGAAATTGCTTTGGCACAGGGACGCTGAACATGGGTAATTGTATCTCCAACCTTCACCTCTTTTGAAGTTTTTATCCCTGAAATAATATAACCCACATCTCCGGCAGTTAGCACATTGTGGGGCTCCCTTTCCAATACAAGGGCACCTATTTCATCTGCGTGATATTCTTTCCCGGTATTAACGAACTTAACGTAATCGCCTTTTTTTAATGTTCCGTTAACTATTTTAAAATAGGCGATGATCCCCCTGAAACTATTAAACACGGAATCGAAGATCAATGCTTGCAAAGGGGCTTCCGGATCTCCCTTTGGGGCAGGCACATCTGTAATGATCCGGTCTAAAACTTTATCGATCCCAAATCCTGTTTTTCCGCTTGCTTCAATGATGCTTTCCCTGGAGCAGCCAATCAGGTCAACAATCTGATCTTTTACCTCTTCAGGCATCGCATTCTCTAAATCCATTTTGTTCAGTACCGGGATGATCTCCAGGTCATGTTCAATGGCCAGATAAAGATTTGAAATGGTCTGGGCCTGAATACCCTGGGTGGCATCAACAATGAGCAATGCACCTTCGCAGGCTGCAATGGATCTGGAAACTTCGTATGAAAAATCAACGTGGCCCGGTGTATCAATCAGGTTGAGTTTGTAAACTTCATTTGCTGTTTTATACACCATTTTTATAGCATGGCTTTTTATGGTGATCCCTCTTTCTCTTTCAAGATCCATGTCGTCAAGTACCTGTGCCTGTTGATCCCGTTCAGATATTGTATTGGTAAATTGTAGTAAACGATCAGCAATGGTACTCTTACCATGATCGATATGGGCAATAATACAGAAGTTTCTGGTGTTTTTCATCAAATGCAAAAATAAGACTAAAATTAATATTCCAATCAGATTTATTGTAACTTTAGACCACATTCTGAAATTAATTTACCTTCTGTTATAAATTTGGGTTAATTTTTTCAGAATGATTTTATTTGATTATCAAAGGAAAGGAAATGAGATATGCGTAAAATAAGAGTTGGCTTGATGGGATTTGGCGAAATTCCGCGCCATATTTACCGATTATGTCTGAAAAGAAACGACATCGAGATTGTTGCAATTGCTGATTTGGGCCGGCCCGAACTATTGCATTATTTATTGGTTGCCGAAACCAAGGGAGGTATAGAAGTGGAATTGGAAGGAAACTTTTTGGTTTCAAAAAATGGCAGGGCCCGAATTGTAATGGGAGGAGAACCCGGTGACATTCCCTGGGATATCTTTAATGTTGATTTGGTTGTGGATGGTACCGGTAAATATAAATCGCGCGAATGGATGCAGAAGCATTATCAGGCCGGTGCCAAACGGGTCATTTTGTCAAATTTGCCAACAAATGATATAGACCGGATTGTTGTTATGGGAGTGAACGATCATACCATAAAAAAGTCGGACAAACTAATTTCGGCAGGATCGGCAACAACAAATGCAGCTGCTATTTTATTAAAAATATTCAATCATGAATTCGGGATTGATTATGCCATGCTCACCACCGTTCATTCATATACTTCCGATCAGCCATTGCGCGATAAAGTTGGTGATGATTACCGAAGGAGCAGGTCTGCCGCAGAAAACATCATTCCTAATACCACCCCGTCGCCATATTGGATCCAAAAAATTATGCCTGAACTTGAAGGAAGGGTAGAAGGGTCGGCTTTAAACGTCCCCATTCCGAACGGATCCTTACTGGATTTAACAACCATCATGAAATCGGGAGAGGTGGGAATCGAGCAGATTCATAAATCGGTGGAGAAATATGCAAAAAAACTACCTGATATTATTGAACTTGTTAATGATCCGATCGTTAGTACCGATGTGATTGGCAACAAACATTCAGTGGTTTTTGATACCAGGGCCAGTTTAAAATCAAAAGGGAAAATGATTAAAACCTTAACCTGGTATCATGCTGCAATGGCTATGGCGGCAAGAATTATTGACTTAATCATGGCCTATGAAAAATTAAATGAAGAAGGAGGTGCAGTATGAGAGTAGCAATTAATGGATTTGGCAGAATAGGGAGATCGGTATTCCGGATTCTGAACAGTCGAAAAGATATTGATGT
>CAYNTB010000146.1:0-6101 GCA_964399905.1 uncultured Bacteroidales bacterium
CCGGTGCCGATCCAAACTTATTTTTAATGACCTCTTTGCAGGAAAAGGTTCAAACACCCACTTTATATTTGTTAATAGCCGGTATGATAATGGTTCTTACTTTGTGGTTCTCAAAAAAAGCCAAAAGTGTTGTCAAAACAACCCTTGATCTCAGCCGGCAGGACGAAGGAACCGAACGATTCGGCTCCTCAGCAATCTCCCGATCATTGGTTCGAAGCAGCCTGAATATCGGAAAAATTGTTAGTCTTATTATTCCTCCAAAAATACAATCCGTTATCCAAAAGCAATTTGAACCAATTGTAAAGGAAGCAAATGATAAAACAGATGACGTGCCGGCCTTCGACTTAATAAGAGCCTCCGTTAATCTTGTCGTGGCAAGTATTTTAATTGCTTTCGCAACATCTTTAAAACTACCTTTATCAACAACATATGTCACTTTCATGGTGGCCATGGGTACTTCATTATCCGATAAGGCCTGGGGCAGAGAAAGTGCAGTATACCGCATAACCGGTGTTCTAAGTGTTATCGGAGGTTGGTTTTTTACTGCATTATCTGCCTTTACGGTCGCCTTTACCCTGGCATTATTATTTTCATACGTGGGGCCTATTGCGATTGCATTGATGGTTGTAATTGCCATTATCATGATATACAGAACCCATAGAATTCACAAGAATAGGCTGGGTGTAAAAAACACCAAAGGTAAGCTTGATGAAATCACAGATCACAACATTGTACAACGCTGTAATTCGACAATTTCATCTATAATCTCCAGAATCAACAATCACTACCAGGAGATTATAACAGGGATAATTTCTGAAGATCTAAAAACGCTCAAAAATGTAACTAAAGAAATAAATGAACTTAATAAGGATACAAAATTATTAAAGGATAATCTGAATTTGACCATCAGTAAATTACATGAAGATTCAGTTGAAACAGGTCATTTTTATGTTCAAGTGATAGACTATCTCAGGGAACTTGCTCATAATATGACATTTATAAGCAAACCCTGCCTCGACCACCTGGCCAATAATCATAAAGGCTTAATTGAAGTTCAAATTGAGGAACTTAATGTTTTAAAAACCAAGGTGGAAGAATTGCTTACAAGTATTCGCGAAACCATTTCCGGAAGAAAATATGAGGATGTCGATAAAATAATAGCGATGCAGCACGAATTGCTTGAACGTATTGCTTCAAAAAATAAAAAGCAAATAAAACGTATTAAACGTGAAGAAGTAGGTACGAAAAACAGCCTATTATACCTGGCCATTTTAAGTGAGACCAAGAATTTATTGTTAAACGCTATAAACCTGCTGAAATCTCAACGTGATTTTGCCGCACACGACAAGAAAAAGAACAGCCATTAACAGTATATGATTCTTAAAATAATCTCAGGAGGGCAGGCCGGTGTTGATCGGGCTGCCCTCGATTTTTCGATTCAACATCAAATTAATTGTGGTGGGTGGTGCCCAAAAAACAGGTGGGCCGAAGATGGGAAAATTGACCTTAAATATCCCTTAACTGAAAATCAGGAAATGGAACCTATTTATCGCACCATTAAAAACATCGAAATATCTGATGGCACTTTACTGCTCCACAAAGGAAGTATGGATTCAGGTTCCATCCAGACCCTCAAGCATGCAAGAAATACAAAATCACCCATACTATGCATTGATATTTCCAAGCGATGTTCACCGGATAAAATAAGAAATTGGATGCAAAAAAATGAAATCAGAACATTGAATATTGCAGGCCCACGCGAGAGTAATTGCCCCGGAATCTATAAATTAACATTGGATTTTTTGGCAAGAATAAAATTTCTATTTTAAAGCTCTGATAAAGCGGTCTTTTTCGTAAACATCTTTTATAACCTCGACCAGTCGATAATTCATCGAACTTAACAAATCTTGAATTTCTCCACCCAATTTTTCATTAATTTCGAAATATAAAACGCCATTCCTTTTCAAGTGCTCTTTGGCAAATGCTGCTATTTTTCGATAAAAGATCAATGGGTCCGCATCTGCCACAAAAAGTGCCCCCTCAGGCTCAAAATCCAGTACATTTTTATGCATCAAAGCTTTATCTGACGCTCTCACATAGGGTGGATTACTGATCATGAAATTAAAATTGCCAATTTGTGGCCAGCCGTTTTCATCCAAAATATCGGCATGAATAAATTTAATTTCACAATTATTCAAATCGGCATTTCTGCGTGCAACTTCCAATGCCTCAATGGATACATCCAATCCACAAACTTCCAACTCCCGACATTTGCTCTTAATTGAAATGGCGATACATCCACTGCCTGTTCCAATATCCAAAATACGGGCCTTCGAATTGTTTAATGATTCTGTATCGAGCATAAGCTGAACAAGTTCTTCTGTTTCAGGCCTCGGTATAAGTACCGAAGGATTTACTTCAATTCTCAATCCCATAAAATCGGTTTCACCGATAATATATTGAATGGGTTTATTTGCAAGCAGATCTCTAACAGAAAAATGAATTTTTAGCAATTCGGATTCTGATAAACGTTGCTCAGGATTCTTGACCAAATCTAGTTTTTCAATTTTAAAATGATATTTCAATAACTGATAAATCAGACTTTTACTCTCTGGTTCAGTATAGTTTTTGCTCAACTTCGCAACATAATACTTTATGATATCGCTCACTCTATTTGTTGGGACTTTCATCAGCCGAAATTAATTAATTTTTACTACTTTTGACCATTCATTTTCATGCAAATAGCAGCGAATTTTAATTTGTAAGCAAAGGCAAAATCAGTTATAATCAAATAAATTCATGAACAATACTTGATTTACAAATCTGCCTTAATTTGAGAATCAAGATGTGACAGAACCAGAACTCACTTTCCAATGACCTATATTGTATTGATCATCTTTATTTCATCTGCAATTTTTGTCACATTTAAACTTTTTGATCGATACAGGATTGATAATTTTAATGCGATAACAATTAATTATTTAGTGGGCTCGGGTTTTGGTTTGATGATTTCAGACACACATTATGATTTAAACATACTTTTTGATAAAACCTGGCTGCCTTTTGCCGTTATCCTTGGCATTTTATTTATCATCACATTTGTTTTATTTGCATTATCCTCGCAGAAAGCCGGTGTAGCAATAACAGCAGTATTTAGCAAAATGTCGGTAATGATCCCTGTGGTTGCCGGTATATTTCTTTATTCAGAAAAGTTAAACATGCTGAAGATCGCCGGAATATTTTTTACACTTGCAGCATTCATTCTTATTTTATATAAAAAAGAAAAAAGCAAATATAGTTTGTCCATCCTGCTACTTCCAATTCTGATATTTATCTTCAATGGGATTATTGATTCAACTTTAAAATACACTGAATACAATCACATCTCGAACGACTATATATTTTTTCTGACTACAATTTTTATCACCTCTTTTATCGTTGGTATTTTTATTTCTGTTATAAAATACTTTAACAAAAAAGAAGCGTTGTCGATACGCACCATCATTGGTGGCACCATTTTAGGGCTCTTAAATTTTTCGACAACCTATTTCATGCTGAAGGCCATGAACCTTTTTCAGAGCAATGTACTTTTTCCGGTTCAAAATGTCGGAATCGTGATGGTATCGGCAATTTTCGGCCTTGTTTTATTCCGCGAAAAATTAAGCATCACAAATTGGGCAGGGATCGCACTCTCTATACTGGCAATTTCATTGATTGCTTTTGCATAATATTTTAAATCCGGAAAGAACACAACTCGATCATATTCATACATCTAAATTGTTATGTTAATTTATAATAAGTATATATAGATATTAGGATAAGGTTTTAATGTACATTTTTAATTAATTTCGTTTTTTTTTAATCATGTCAGACTCAGATTGTCCGAATTTCAACACTTGCAAACTGGTAAACAGTAATGAAATAATACTGGCTAAGGATGTTTTGGATCATTATATTTCTGAATACTGCATGAATAAAAATAACTGGAGACATTGTAAAAGATATATCACTAAAAATACTTTAAATTTCTGCCCTGATTTTGTACTCCCAGATACTCGATTAACTCCAGATGAAATTATTGAAAAATTTGACAATGATTTATATTAAGTATCACAAAAATTAAAAATTAGGTAATGGCTACATTAGAAATTGAAGGAAAAACTTTTGAAGTTGATGGCGACGGATTTTTATCTCAACCGGAAATTTGGAATGAAGAAGTTGCAAGCTTAATTGCAAAACACGATGGCATTAATGAAATGAGTGACAAACATTGGGCTATTGTAAATGTTATCCGCAAAAACTGGGAAGAAAAAGGGATGGCACCTATGATCAGGGTAATTTGCCAGGAAACCGGGGTAAGGCTCAGAGAAATTTATGAATTGTTCCCACTGGGACCAGCCCGCGGAGCTTGCCGTGTGGCAGGATTGCCCAAACCTGATGGTTGCGTTTAACCTAGCTCCAGACTTATGTATTGGTATAAATGGTTAACGCTATCAGCGTTCGTTATATGTATGGGTTCATGCATTTTGCATATGATCCGGCTCATTCGCCTGGGTAATCCCAAGGACTTTTCTAAACAATCAGGCAATATTGGCAAAGCAACTGCTTATTCATTCACAAAGGCGATGAGCCCTGCAAAGAAAGAATCAGCATACTTGCATCTGCCAACCTATACTGCCGGTATTTTTTATCACCTCGGAACTTTTTTGTCCATTTTTCTATTCTTTATTTTTCTTTTTGACATTGAATTCAACAAGGTGTTTAATACTATTTTAATAGGCTTTTTATTGATTTCAGGTATTTCAGGATTGGGAATCCTGATAAAAAGAATGATAAAAAAAGAGTTGTTGGATCTCTCAAATCCAGATGATTTTATTTCCAATATTTTGGTAACGATCTTTCAATTTGCGACTGCACTTTTGTTGTACAATCATAATTATATCAGTATTTATGCAATTGCTGCAACAATTCTCTTATTATATCTGCCCATGGGAAAATTAAAACATACGGTATATTTTTTTGCAGCACGCTATCACCTGGGATTTTTTTACGGCTGGAGGAGAATTTGGCCACCGATAAATTATAGAAACTAAAATCATGGAACAATTAACTAATGATAAGATAAAATTGGGTTTGGAAGTGTTAAGTTCCCATGAGGACAGCAAACTTTTAACCCATCTGAACAGCTGTGTACACTGTGGGCTATGCGCCGAAAGCTGTGTTTACTACAAAGTGGACCAAAATTCACATTATGTTCCTGCAAAAAAAGTTGATATTGTCGCATCCATTTACCGAAGGTACAATACTTTCCTGGGTAAAAATGTTCCCTGGCTGACTCATGCCCGCGATCTGGATGAATCTACGGTTGAAGAATTGATTGATTTATTATATGGTTCTTGCACCATGTGCGGCAGATGCACCATGCATTGCTCAATCGGGGTGGACATCAACTTTGTTGTTCAAAAAGGACGTGAAATGCTTGCCCGAATGGGTTATGTACCAAAAACCCTGCAAGCTACGGTTGATGCAGCCATGAATACAGGTAACAATATGGGTATTCCAACCAACGAATTTACAGATACACTAAGCTGGTTAGAAGACGAACTTAAATTTGATGTGAATGATGATGAAGCCATCATCCCGCTTAATCAGGAAAACGTTGATGTGCTTTACACCCTAAACCCTCGTGAACCTAAATTTTTCCCGCTTTCTATATCTGCGATGGCCAAAGTTTTTTATGCTGCTAACGAAAGCTGGTGCTTATCCACTAAAATGTACGATGTCACTAATTATGCTTTCTTCTCAGGCAATAAAAATGAAGCTAACGTTATCGCCCAAAGACTGGATGATGAGATGATGAATTTGAAAGCCAGGCGCTGTGTCCTGGCTGAATGTGGTCACGGATCCAGGGCCTTTAAATGGGAAGGTCCCAATTATATTCATAAAAAATTGCCTTACGAAGTTCTGACTTCTGTTGAACTCTTGGCTGAATATATCCGAAGCGGGAAAATAAAAGTTGATCCCGACCGCCTGACTGAAGTTGTATTCCTTCCCCAGAAAAAAGGTGAAAAATGGTTGTTTGAATCACTGAAGATCCAACT
>CAYNTB010000147.1:0-1840 GCA_964399905.1 uncultured Bacteroidales bacterium
TGGATGGGCCACCAGCGTGGACATGACTTTCACCACCAGCTCCGATCCGTTGGTGCGTCAACGGGCATAATGTACGGCAGGTTAATTTCTGTTTCTTTTGAACTTGAAAGTTCAATTTTTGCCTTTTCTGCTGCTTCTTTTAAACGCTGCAATGCCATCGGATCTTTTCTCAGATCAATATTTTCGTCTTTTAAAAATTCTTCGGCCAACCAGTCAATAATCTTTTGGTCAAAATCATCTCCTCCCAGGTGGGTATCGCCATTGGTCGATTTTACTTCGAATACGCCATCGCCCAATTCGAGTACTGAAATATCAAAAGTACCACCACCCAAATCAAATACGGCTATTTTAACATCAGATTGCTTTTTATCCAAACCGTAGGCCAGTGATGCAGCAGTTGGCTCGTTAATAATCCTTTTAACCTCGAGGCCGGCAATTTCACCTGCTTCTTTTGTTGCCTGACGTTGTGAGTCACTAAAGTAGGCCGGAACGGTAATTACGGCTTCAGTAACAGTCTGTCCAAGATAATCTTCAGCAGTTTTCTTCATTTTTTGAAGAATCATTGCAGAAATTTCCTGAGGCGTATATTTTCTTTCATCAATTTGTACACGGGGTGTATTGTTATCCCCTTTAATTACCTTATAAGGAACCCTTGCGGTTTCTTTCGTAACCCGGTCAAAGGTTTCACCCATAAATCGCTTGATCGAATAAATGGTTTTTGTGGGGTTGGTAATCGACTGTCTTTTTGCAGGATCACCAACTTTACGTTCTCCATTTTCGGTAAATGCGACAATAGAAGGCGTTGTTCTGCGGCCTTCGCTGTTAGGAATTACAACAGGCTCGTTACCTTCCATTACAGCAACGCAAGAGTTTGTAGTTCCAAGGTCAATTCCAATAATTTTTCCCATTTTGTTCTATTTAATTTTTTTTGAAATGTTTTTCAGCTTGATATCCTTCATGTTCAATCATTATGCCATTAAGCAATACAAATCCCTATTTTTACAAATTGGCAATACTTAAATTGGTTTAAAAAACATCCGGGCTTTGTTTATATTCTGATTATCTGATATATACAAAAATTCAAGAATTGTTTTTAAAGCAAAATTTATAGCTGTCAAATAATGACAAAACGACAGAGTAGAATCCGGTTTGAGCTTTAATAAAGCCTCGAGAAAAGTTCGATCCGGAAATTTTACAGCATTTAAATGCAAAATTTACTGATCAGGAATTTAAGATTTTGAGGGCTGTTCGAAGGCCGATACCCTGTTCAAACTGATGGCCACATTTTTCCAATGCAGACTCGATGGCTCCGATGGTTGCCAAAACATCACCCTGATTTACAGCACCCATATGCCCTATGCGAAAATATTCGCCCCTGATCTCAGGCAATAAACCTCCGGCAAGAATGACCCCTGACTTATTGATTTCTGTAAGTAAATTACCTCCGTCAACTCCCTGGGGATAATAAGGGGCAGTCAAGGTATTTGCCGAAATAAGATCATTTTTGGGGATCATTTTTAAGCCCATTGCCTTCAATGATTGTCTGATTGCGTCTGCCATTTTCTGATGCCTCAAAATACGACCTTCCATTCCTTCTTCCAAAATAAGTTTTAAACTCACTTCTAAAGCTGCAACAAGGTTAACTGCTGGGGTTCCAAAGTAGGATGGCTTTCTGTCGGAATAAGCATTCATAATTGGGAGCCAGTTTGTCCAGTCGGCATAATAATTCAGCACAGGGGTTTTCCTGTTTTTCCAACTTTCGATGGCTCTTGGGGAAGCCACAAGCAATGCCAGGCCGGGAGGTACCCCAAGAAACTCCATGATTTCATCCGACGTTACT
>CAYNTB010000147.1:1850-2502 GCA_964399905.1 uncultured Bacteroidales bacterium
GGTCAAAGTCACATCAATGCCCCACTCATCCTGTTTAATTTCTTCACCCGCCACAGAGCAAACTCCGTCCAGAATGGTCAGGACATTATACTTTTGTCCCAATTTACCAATCGGTTCCGGATCAACCCTGACTGCTGTTGAAGTATCGACATGGGTGAATGTGAGTAGTTTGTAATTTGCCGACTTTAATTCATTTTCTATTTTTTCGGTTTCAACAACGCCACCAACTTCCGATTTTATAATTTTTACTTCGGCTCCATATCTTTTAAATAGCCGGTTGAAATGACCAGGGCCCTGTCGCCGGGCTCAATCAGATTTGCTCCCGCCAAATCCATGGCAAGGGTTCCGGTTCCGGCAACAATAAAGGCTTGCCCGGATGGACTCTTCCATACCATTTTCATCTGTTCCAGGGCATGGCCAAAAGTTTCGATAAAATTTGGGGCAACATGACTTGTTGTCGGTGCACCTAAAGCACGCAGTACTTCCGGCTCAAATTCGATGGGACCCGGAATCATTAATAATTTTCTTCTTTTCATTCTGTAATTATTTTAAAAATTATTGATATCATTATTGTTAATCATTTCTTCAACAAATTGTTTTTTAGATTCAGATAGTTCCTGGAGCTGATTCCTGGAAGTGCCACCGTACAAAC
>CAYNTB010000147.1:2517-5703 GCA_964399905.1 uncultured Bacteroidales bacterium
ATATTTTAAGGCAGGAATTCCCATTCCACGGGTAACCACGGTATTTACAGGTATCATTTTTAGCTGAAGCTCCCTGGCTTTTTCGGCATTTCCATTCAAATATTCATCATATATTTTCAGGCACTTATCCGGTGCAATATTTGCCAACGCAAGAATTCCGCCAATGGCACCAATGCTCAGAGCAGGCAGTAAAAATCCGGCAGAACCGGCTATAATCTGAAAATCGGGAGATACCATTCTTTTAATATCGCCCATTTTAGTAATATTTCCTCCCGAATCTTTAAGGCCAACGATATTCTCATGCTTCGATAACATAGCAATGGTTTCCGCATCCAAATCCATCCCGCTGTTGGCAGGCATATTATAAATAATAATAGGAACAGATGAAGCATCGGCCACTTCAAAATAATGCTTCTTCAAAGCTTCTTTGGTCATCAGCCCTTTGTAATAAAACGGATGCAGCACCAGGGCGGCATCCGCACCGGCCTTAGCTGAAGCAAGGGTGAGCCTGATGGTTTCCAGGGTAGATTGGCCACCGGTTCCGGCAATCATTAATTTTGACTTGGGTATGGCTTCACGGCATTCATTATAAACCCTGATTTTTTCATTCTCTGACAACATTACCAGTTCTCCATTGGAACCGAGCAAAAGAAAACCTGCAAGACCATAATTGCTTAAGGTTTTAATATTCTGGTTCATACTGCTGGTCTGAAGTTCTTGTTTGCTGTTAAAAGCTGTCGGAAGAGGGGGAAAAATCCCACTTAATGTAAGCATAGGTATATTATTAATTCGATCAATTGGTTTTAATTCTCAAAGTTAGAAAATAAAAACAGATACTTATGAAAATTGCCGTATAAAAGCTTTTATTTAAGCATGCTTTCATAATTATGATAAAGAATTGAATATAAAGCAGGAAATATTTTATTTTTGCAGAATGTAATCAATGGTTTTTTTTGAAATCTTAATTAAATGAAAAAAATATTCCCCATCATCATACTTATAATGCTAACCGCATTTTCCTGCAAAAAAGGCGAAGAGATGCCAACTCCAGAGGAGCAATGGGAAATTGACATTGCAAAAATTGAAGAATTTTTGGAATTAAACGACCTGACTGCGCAAAGAACCCTCAGCGGGCTTCATTATATTATAAGCGAAGCAGGGCCCGTGGATGACTTCCCTGATCTGAATGATGAAATTAAAGTGCATTACAAAGGTTTCTATATTGATTCAGGCAGTATTTTTGATCAAAATCTGGACGAAGAAGATCCGGATCCATTCCTGCTTTCCAATACCATTGCAGGATGGCGAGAGGGGATGCAACTTTTTAACAGGGGAGCCAAAGGGATGCTATTAATTCCTTCGGGTCTTGCGTATGGTCCATACCCGCCAACCGGGGTAAAACCCAATGCCGTGATGGTATTTGAGGTTGAGCTCCTGGACATCATTCATAATAATTAATAAGCTTTTTAAAATAGAGGCCTTCCATTGGTAAAAAAGAAAAATTATGGAAAAACAAAGTGTATACCCCAAAATCACCACCCATGTTTTACAGGAGATGAAGTTAAAGGGCGAAAAAATAGCCATGCTCACTGCCTATGATTATACCATGGCAGGGCTGCTCGACGAGGCAGGCATTGATGTTATTTTAGTCGGAGATTCTGCATCGAATGTGATGGCTGGTCATAAAACAACGGTACCGATCACATTGAATGAAATGATTTATCATGCAAGTTCGGTGATGCGCGCAGTAACAAGGGCACTTGTGGTTGTTGATCTTCCTTTTGGAACCTATCAGGGCGATTCGCTGGAAGCATTACATTCGGCCATCCGGATCATGAAAGAATCCGGTGCCAATGCCATTAAAATGGAAGGCGGAAAAGAAATTGTACAGTCTGTAAAAAGGATTTTATCCGCCGGAATTCCGGTTCTCGGACACCTGGGATTAACGCCTCAATCCATTCATAAATTTGGAACCTATGTTGTTAGGGCCACTGAGCCGGATGAAGCGAAAAAACTGGAATCAGATGCCAAATTGCTCGAGGGTGCGGGTTGCTTTGGTATTGTTTTGGAAAAAATTCCTGCCAGTCTGGGAACAAAAGTCACCCAGAAATTAAAAATCCCAACCATCGGAATAGGTGCCGGAAACGGGGTTGACGGCCAGGTTTTGGTTTTACATGATATGCTTGGGCTCACACAAAAATTTTCACCACGATTCCTGAGACGCTACCATAATCTTTCCGAAGAAATCAAGGGTAGTGTACAATCCTATATTAGCGATATCAAATCACTCAACTTCCCGAATGAACGGGAACAATATTAATACCGGCCATCAGCCAATACCGATGGATCAGCTTCAAAGCATCCGCGAGCGAATTTTGTATGAGGATAATCACCTGATTGTCATCAACAAAAATCCTTCGGAACTTGTACAGGGTGATAAAACCGGGGATGTTTCTTTAATTGACACCATTAAAGAATATCTTAAAACAACTTATAACAAACCTGGAAATGTATTTTTGGGGCTGGTGCATCGCATCGACAGGCCGGTAAGCGGAGCAGTAATTTTTACCAAAACCAGTAAGGCACTCAGCAGATTAAATGAACAAATCAAGAAAAGAGAAATCCATAAAACTTATTGGGCCATTACCAAAAACCTGCCGCCCGAAAATTCAGGTCATCTGATACACTGGATGATCAAAGATGAAGCCAAAAACAAGTCGAAAGCCCATAATACGGAACGACCCGGCACAAAAAAAGCAGACTTGAAATACAAGCTGATTTCATCAAGTACAGATTATTTTTTATTGGAGATTGAATTGATTACCGGCCGTCATCACCAGATAAGGGCACAACTTTCGGCCATTGGATGTCCGATCAAAGGAGATTTAAAATATGGATATCCCAGATCAAACAAAGATGCATCCATCAGCCTTCATGCCCGGAAATTGAGTTTTATCCATCCGGTTAAACCGGAAAGAATTGAAATTTTGGCACCTCCGCCAAAAGATGTATTATGGGATTTTTTTGCCGGCAAATAGAATCACAGGGGTTAAACCATTGGCATCCCGAAGTTTGATTATGAAGGCGGATCAATAATAATATGGAGAATGGTTTCTATTTATGGGGTTGTGCAAGGGTTATCGTTGTTAGCCTTCTTTAATTTTATTTAATCGATAAATGTTTCTT
>CAYNTB010000147.1:5713-6094 GCA_964399905.1 uncultured Bacteroidales bacterium
ATAACAATGAATAACAATGTCTTACAACTTATTATTCTTTCGGTTTAAGGCTAAGATGTATAGCCGTCTGATTAAATATTATCTTTGAAAATGCATATTTCAATAAAGAGGTCGGGATTTATTTTTATCTTTCTGTTAGTTGTTTTGATTTCAGGAAAGGCGCAGTATTATAGCTCCGGACAGGATCCGGCCAATGTTAAATGGCAACAGATCAACACCCCGAATTTCCAGATTATTTTTCCCTTTGGTTATGAAAAACAAGCCCAATACCTGGCCAATATTGTCGATTCTGCCTATGCCCTGGTAAAATATTCGATGAATGGCCGCATTAAAAAAACATCCATTATTATCCACAATCAAACCGTAATTTCAAATCCATTG
>CAYNTB010000148.1:0-6047 GCA_964399905.1 uncultured Bacteroidales bacterium
CAATGCTTTGTGGATTGGATGGCGCAATCTTAACCCCTCGACTGTTCAACCTTGATGTATTTTATGTTGTTTTTATCCTGCATGCCAATCCGTATTTTATTATGAATTTCTTTTTCTCAAAAGAATATTCACACATCAAACAATTCAGCAAATCTGATTATTCAACCCTCATCATTATTTCAATCTTTGGCGGGGCAATCGGAACTCTGTCAATCGTAAAAGCTCTTTTCCTGGTCAATTTCCAGCAACTTACGGTCGTCATTTTATTACAAAAACTTCAGCCGATTTTTGCCATTTCGCTTGCAGCCATCCTGCTGAAAGAACGGCTTCGAAAAAACTTCATCTTTTGGGCCAGCCTGGCAATCGTATCGGGTTATTTCATGACCTTTGGCCTAAAATTACCGGATTTTAATGCCGGAAGCAATACCATTTATGCATCTTTACTTGCAATACTGGCTGCATTTTCATTCGGGAGCTCAACCGTTTTCAGTAAAAAAATTCTTGGTAAAATTGATTTTAAAACAGCCACTTTTTACCGTTACGGATTTACCACGGCTTTTATGCTGATCATCATCCTCATTACCGGGAAGTATGACCAATTCGCAGTCACCACTACCCAAAACTGGATTTATTTTTTACTCATCGCCATCACCACCGGTTCGGGTGCGATATTTCTTTACTATTATGGCTTAACAAGGGTAAAAGCAATTATTGCAACTATTTGCGAATTGTTCTTCCCCATTACCGCCATCATCCTCGATTATTTTGTGAATAATACAATTTTATCAACGGTGCAATGGATTGGAGCTGTGATCATGATATTCTCAATTATCAGCTTAAATGCAATGAATACAAAATATACTGCCAAACGCTAAACAAGCGAATTTATCATTAACTTTATATCAGATATCTTTACAACAATGACAGAACAAGATGATTTAAAATTGGTATTTACCGGATCAAGTGTTGAAGCCGGTTTTATCGTTGGAATTTTGGAAGAAAACGGAATCGAATATATGTTAAGGGATTCGCTGGCCGAAAGTGCACATGCCGGATGGGCTTCGGGTACGCTCACTACCTCAAACAGGATTTTTGTGATGGAAGCACATGAAGAGGAGGCAAAAAAACTTATTGCCGAATTTTTAAACCCTGACAATCATTAATTACCCCTTCAATAAATGTTTGATTCGAATTCTGTATATTATTTCCTGAACGGGAATTGGATAAAAATCAATTCCGGAGATCAAATCCTGTTTCATGAAACAACTGGCATTTATGAGGTTATTCGTGTTAAGGATGGTATCCCTTTATTTTTCGATGAACATTTGGAACGTTTGCAACAATCGGCCATTCTTATTCAATTTAACATCTGGTTAAGCAGGCAGGAAATTCGGAAAATTATCCTTGATTTAATTAAAAAAAATCCCATTCAAAATGGGAACATTAAACTTGAACTAAACAGGCTCGAAGGTTCGGATCAGAAAAATATTCTCTGCGCATTTATTCCAGCCTATTATCCGGCCAATGAGCTTTATACCAAAGGGGTCGAAAGCAGGTTTTTTTATGCAGAGCGTCCACTGCCGAATGCTAAAAAATCGAATATCCAACTCAGAAATGAAACCAATGAAGTTATCAAAACGAACAAATTGTTTGATGTGATTTTGGTCAATCGGCAAAATCAACTGACCGAAGGCAGTCGCTCCAATGTTTTTTTCATCAGAGAAGAGCAAGTTTTCACAGCACCAGGCGGACAGGTACTGGATGGGATTACACGTCAGAAAGTATTTAAGATTTGCCATGAACATCAAATACCCATATTCGAAACAATAATAACGATAAAAGAAATAAGCTCCTTCGAAGCTGCTTTTTTTTCCGGTACTTCGCCTAAAATACTTCCTATTTCCAGAATAGAAACGATCCAATTCAATCCTGAAGTTACATTACTTCAGAAGCTGATAAAGCTCTACGATCTGGAAATCGCCCATTATATAAACTCGGCTAAAAATTAAGGATATGCCTGTTTTCCTTGATATAATTAGTTAATTCAACACCTGTATATCTGACTGTTACTCCTAAGGCTTCGAGCTTATCCGTAATTCCATACGAATCGGCACATCCTTTGCACGCAATAGTATGAACGCCGGCTTCCTGCATTCGGTGCAGATAGTCCTGTAGCTCCTGGTCCTCGGTCATTAATTTGGCTGAAGGACCCCATATCAGCAATGTAATATCTTTCCACCAGCCGTTTTTTTGTGCGTTGAAGGTGTACATAAAAACCATTTTAATGGCAACATCCCTGTCGCCGCTGGTCCACACAACGACCAGCTTTTCATCGTTCGAAATTGTTTGTTCTGTCATATTTTCAGCATTGGATTGTTGCCCACAGGCATCATTTATAAAAGGTGCAATTACTAAAATGGCTGCAATCATCAACCTTAATATATTCTTCTTCATACGTTCTCATTTTAATGATTAATTAAGGACAAGATAGCTAAAAAATAAAACAATTTTTTTATTTTTAACAGATGGAATGTCCATGACAAACAAACACCCGTCGATTTGATGATGATCCAAGATCATTAACATCAGATGTGAACTTTAAAAACATATGATAAACACATGAAACTTCTCGGAAATTTAATCTGGCTTTTATTTGGCGGCCTGATCGTGGCCATCGAATACTTTGTTGCAAGTATTTTATTAATGATCACCATTATTGGGATTCCGTTTGGAATACAAACCCTGAAAATGGCAAGCCTGGCACTTTGGCCCTTTGGCCGCGATGTGGTGTCGACAAAGTACAGCAGTGGCTGTTTAAATACTTTTATGAACATACTTTGGCTGCTCTTGGGCGGAATTTGGATCGCACTCACCCATATCGCATTTGGAATTTTGCTGGCCATAACCATTATCGGCATTCCTTTTGCCAAACAACATTTTAAACTGGCCTCCATCGGACTTACACCCTTCGGGAAAGAGATCAGGTGAGGTTAAGATAAAAGATAAAAGATAAAAGAAAATCAAATTAACCGATCTTTTATTTTTATTTAACCATTGATAGGAACTTTATAAATTCCACCGATGAGCTTATCCACATTTAAAATGTTCACATCTTAGATATGAATTCATATTTATCTGCTCAACATCTATTACCTTTGATTAATGATTCCCGAATTGGGAATTCTCTTTAAAAGAAAATAACTGATAATAAAGACCATAGACAACAGGCACATTTTTTGCACCAATGGTATGTTAAAATCTTAATCAAATATAATATGTATAAAAAGTATGGAATTTGGATGATTGTTTTGGTAATGAGTTTTTTTTCATGCAATAAATTTGACAAAACAAATACCGACTTACCAATTGATAATGAGGAAGGGATGGAACAACTCATCATATCGGATTTATTTAATTATACAACCGCGAAGGAGGTGGATATAGAAATATCTGCGAAGGATAATGCAGGAAACCCGATTCCCAAAGTGAGATTTAATATTTATACCGATGATCCGGCTGAAGGTGGTTCGTTAATCTTAAGTGGAATGACAAATCAAAGCGGAATGTTCTCGCGCACCTACGAATTTCCTGCTTACTATACAGAGGTGGTGGTAACAACTCCATATATTGGATTGCCACAATTAGCCAGGATCAATATTGATAACCAGAAAATTCAATATACTTTTGGGGGTGCAGAAGCTAATCTGAAAACAAATCATTTAAAATCTGTAACACAACTCAAATCAAGTGATAATTATTCCTATTTGGGCAATTATAATTCTGAAGGGGTTCCTGATTATCTGGAAGCTGTGAATGATGTGATAGGTGCAGATTTACTGGAAGATATTAACAATACACTGCCCGAGCAGGTATGGCTCCCGGTTGGCCACCCGCAATATTTCGACGAGAACAACCGATATGATATTTCATTGATTGAAGCCTGCAATGTATATGTCACTTTCGTACATGAAGGGGCAGGATATACAAACAGTATGGGTTTTTATGTTTACGACACTGATAATCCGCCAGCCACCGTTAATGACATTGATGAAATAACCATTATTTTCCCGAATATTTCCTATAAATATTCAGGTGGCGGACTTGTTTCCGGCAACAAGGTTAAAATTGGCACATTTCCGGCAAATAAATCCATTGGCTGGGTCATCATACAAAAAGGCTGGTCAAATGGCACCGTTGTAGAAAATACCCAAAAGTTTTATTCAAATCCTGATTTTAACCCGGAAACCAATAGCGCAGATCGCCAGCATACCGTTTTAATAAATGATCTCGGACGCAACCTGATTTTGCTTGGATTTGAAGATTTAAAAAGAGTGAGCGGCTGCGACCATGATTTCAATGATGCCGTATTTTACATCACAGCCGATCCGGTGCAGGCGGTCGATTTATCAAACCTGCCATCTATCGATTATACAGGAAATGATACGGATACGGATGGTGTGGATGATGAAATGGATGATTACCCGAATGATCCCGACAAGGCCTTCAACAACTATTTCTTTGCTGAAGGTACTTATGGAACAATTGCTTTTGAAGATATGTGGCCCGCAACCGGTGATTATGACTTCAATGATATGGTGATTGATTATAATTTCAATCAGATCACCAATGCCGATAACGATGTTGTTGAAATCTACGGAGAGTTTGTGTTAAAAGCCTTTGGTGCAAGTTTCCACAATGGTTTCGGTATCGACCTCGGCATCGACCCGAGCCTTATCAGCAAAGTTGAGGGTTATAAATTACAGGAGAGCTGGCCCGATATCAATTCAAAAGGACTTGAAAACAATCAGGATAAGGCTGTATTCCTGGTATTTGACGACACTTACAACCTCATGGCCCGAACCGGTGGCATCGGTGTAAACACGGACCCAAGCTATGCCTTTGTAACTCCCGATACTACCCGTATTCATATCAGCCTGTCTCAGGCGGTTCCGCTTGAAAGCATCGGCGTTCCGCCTTACAATCCATTTATGATTGTAAATCAGGATCGTGGACACGAAATTCACCTGCCTGATCATGCACCTACAGACCTTGCGAATCCGAATTTGCTGGGAACCTCACGTGACGACTCAAATCCGGCCACCGGAAGGTATTATAAAACTGAAAATAATTTACCCTGGGCCATTAAAATAATCGAACAATTTGATTATCCTGTTGAGAAAAAACAGATTTTAAATGCGCACCTGAAATTTGCCGACTGGGCAGAGAGCGGAGGCATTGTTTTTACCGACTGGTACAAAGATTTAAGTGGGTATCGTAACGATGCAAATATTTACCAGAAACCATAATTAAAACAAACCATATCCAAGCCGTACAAAGTCATCAAATTTGTACGGCTTTGTTTTAAATCTTTCCATACAATAGGTTGCTAAAAAAATAGCTGACATGCTTATTTCAGTATGTTAACAACGTAATTATCATAATCCGACTTAATCATAATGAGTTATCCACGATTATATGTTGACATCTTCAACATTATTTTAACCAACCCCTCTTTTTATCTATTATTTTTAGGCCAAATTTCAGTGTAAGTAGCGTACGACAGAATCCTATTTTCTGGGCAGTAAAATGAATTCGTATTAAATTTACTGCAAAATTATCAGTCCTAACCTGGGGTTTATTCCCATTTTGGGATATTACTCATTAAACCAGAAAAGGTAGTATTCTGATGAATAGCCTCTTATAAAAAAAGGAATGTAATTTGTTAAATAATATTGTTCATTTTACGTAAAAAGAAACATCAAGTCAATTGTCATGATAAAGATCAAACATTTACTCGCCATTGTAACCGTATTAGTTTTAATTGGGACCGGATGCACAAAAAATACATCGCCTGTTCCTGATGATGAACAGGAACCAACAATGGATGACCTTGTTATCCCTTTCGGCTTCGATTTTAAAAGCACAAAAACCGTCACGGTTGAAATTAATATGCCTGCATCTCTGGATTTTACAAACCTGAGAGGTCGTTTCGAAGGCAGAACGGCCGGGGCTACATGTGGGGCATGCCGGGCAGATAAAGCTGAAAT
>CAYNTB010000149.1:0-6040 GCA_964399905.1 uncultured Bacteroidales bacterium
TCATGGATGCCGGATGCTGAATGAGTGTTTCCACGCCACCCAGCGAAACTGCCAATGTAGCCAGGTGTACATTGTCCATCAGGGTTTTGCCTGCGGCAAATCCGCCCTTCAATCCAAAACTGATCATGCTCCCGAACCCGCTCATTTGTTCTTTGGCAAGTTCATGTTGCGCAAATGACTTTAAACCAGGATATTTGATCCATTCCACTTTAGGGTGTTTTTCCAAAAATTCTGCGACTACCATCGCATTTGCTTGTGCTTTATCAATTCTCAACGACAAGGTTTTTACGCCCCTGATCACCATATAGGCCTGGTGTGGATCCATATTCCCGCCTAAAAAAGTCATTGTTTTTCTGAGCAAATTGTAAAGATTTTCATCTTTTGCAACAATAACTCCACCGACAATATCTGCATGGCCATTTATAAATTTGGTTAGTGAATGAAGAACGATATCTGCACCCAGGTTCAAAGGTTTTTGAAGGTAAGGACTGCAAAAGGTATTATCTACACAAACCAGAATATTGTGCTGATGTGCAATTTCAGACACTTTTTTTATGTCGGTAAGCTGAATGGTTGGATTTGCAGGGGTTTCCAAATAAATTAATTTGGTATTCGGTTTAATGGAAGCTTTTATAAGTTCCAGATCAGAAGTGTCGATATAGCTGTACTCCACGCCAAATTTTGAAAAGTGCGATTGCATCACACCACGGCTCGGTCCATATACTGCACCGGTGCTGATCATGTGGTCCCCTTGTTTTAAAACGGTCATATAAACCGTTGAAACGGCTGCCATACCTGATGAAACTGCTACGCCCCTGTACCCATTCTCCAATTCTGCAAGTTTATCTTCCAGTACATTGATTGTTGGATTGCCTATTCGGGTGTAAATATATCCCTTGTCTTTGCCGGCAAATAAATCAGCTCCATGTTGGGCATTTTTAAATGAGAAAGTTGAAGTTTGATAAATGGGTGTGGTTGCACTTCCAAACTCATCCTGATAATCTCCGGCGTGGATTAATTTTGAATTAAATCCTAATTTTTTTGTTTCCATAATAATAATTGTATGTTTATTTAATTAGTTAATAGATTTTAAAATAATATCGTCTTCTTTAACCCCCAATTCATTAGCAATAATCCGGCACTTGGCCTTTAGCAAAAAGAAGATTGGCCTGTCAGAATCAGAAAGCCCCTCGAAATTTCCCTGTCCTTTGCTGATGATCATATCCGCTTTGTTAAACCGTTCTTTAAATTCTTCATTGCATAGCTGGAGGAGTGTTGCAGGAGCTGTGCTTCCTGATGAAATGATTTCGGCAACTTTATGAATGCCGGATGATACGGCATCAGCATATGTTACGTCATTGATGATGGGCACTTCCCTGACAACGTAAGTAACTTTTTTGCCGAGTTCTTCAATTAAGATCCTATCAAAAACAGATTCACCGGCATTGTCGCCAAGGTATAGTATCGATTTTGCACCTTCTAAGCGTTGAACAAATTGTTGCAAATCAAGGATCGCAAATTTCTGGTTTAAAATCAGGCTTAAATCTTGGATAATATTGAATTGTTTATCGATTCCCAAATCAATTACATTTCCTGCAATGGCTATACGTATTGCAGTCAGTAGCCTGTTATCAGATTTTTCAATCAATATTTTTAACTTCGGATATAATTGCAGTGCTTCTTCTATGTTTAATCTTTTAATGTTTTGGTAAGGATCATCAACGAATGTGATTTGTTTAATTTTTTTATAAATAACAGCTGCCATTTCGGGTGGCGACTGGCTCAGCGAAAATCCTTTAATTGTGCACCCAACTTCATCCAGCACGGTCTTAATGGTTTTTTCATCTTTTGTTGAAATCCGGCTGGTACGCAATGCCTGCGACATAAAACAAGGAATGCAATCAAGGTATGTTTTCATTTTTTAATGCTGAATTATTCTATTGATATATTTTTTTGTGTTGATATTTTAGAAAATCTTTTGTTCCGCCGTCATTCTGAATGATTTCAATCACTTTTGTATCCGTTTCGGCAAAAGTGGCACCATATATTTTTTTGATATTTTTATATTCCAGTATTTCATGGGCCATGATGGATGAGGGCCCCAATAAATAAATATCGCAGCCAGAGGGTGAGGCATTGATTATTTCATTAAATGTTCGATTGAAAATTGTGGTGGAACTTAAAATAATGGCATCAGCGGTTTTTAGTTGTTTCTCTTGATCTGAAATCGGGATTATTTTATCATCAATCCGGCGCAAATCAAATATTTTTAATGGAATTTTTTCCAGCTCAAATTTGCTGATCAGGGATTTGAAGTAGCCCACCATCACAACATTTTGATAGTGACTGAAATTTATGTCATCAAAAATATCCGCTCCCTCAATTGAAGAATCATGGTAATTCAATAATGCAGCAAAATAAGCATTGAGAACGATTCGGCTCGAAATGTTTTTTAAATCGATTTCTTTATGGGTCGATAGATTTGTAGAAATTTTATTTCCCAAATTTGCGCATAGCCCGATTCTCCCATTCTTAAGCATGATGGCAGTATATTTTTGGCCACTCACCAGGCGGTCGATTTGTGATCTGTCGAAGCCATATTTTAACATGAGAATCTCTAAAGGGTCCATATCTTTATCGTATTCTTTCATCTATTTCACCATTTGGTAACATATTGTCAGGATGACTGAGCTGATTTTCTTCATACTGGTATCGTATGCAATTTATCCAGTTTTTCATGCAATAATCTTCAACCCAATTCTTGCTTATTAATCCCGAATCAGTATAATGTTTTATCGGGCACACTGTATACCATTTGCATGTTTGTTGAAACATTTCAATTCATCTTTTAAATATTTAACTCCATTCCTGCTTTTAGTTGTTCGATCTGAAATGCATTGTAAAAAGCAGCCAATGCAGGCAAACCTGTACAATGCGAAGGATAAATATGTTTGATTTTTTGGTTTTTAAAGTATGCCACTGTTTGTAAGGTTTGCTCATCCACTTCCTGAAGATGAAACCCGCCGATGACGGCTTTGACTTTTTTGATCTTGCTTACTTTTTTTGCATATTCGATGATGTTACATATCCCTGAATGCGAGCATCCGGTGATGATGATTAACTCATTGTTCTGAATAATGGCCAGGGCGGAATCGTCAGGGATAAAATCATCCGCATGATGGTCGTCAACAAAGGGTGTTGTTTTGGCTTCAAAGGCGTTTAATCGCGGAATTTCGCCGAGAAATATCATATTCTCGCTAATAAAATAGGGTTTACGCGTATTGATCAATTTGAATTTTTTATTGAGTTCCTTATAACATAAATTCAGTCCGATATATTCATGATCGCTTTTTCTGTAACGTTTTATGAAGGCATAAGGATGACAAATCAGATTTTTGCCCTTCAGATATTCCAGTCCGTTGCCATGATCCCAATGACCATGACTTAAAACAACATTCTGAATTCTTTTTATATTGATTTCAAGCAGTTCAGCGTTTTTAAAAAAATTGTCCGAGTGCCCGGTATCAAATAATATAGCCATGTCGTCATGCTCTATATAAAACGATAAACCATGTTCGGCTTTAAATTTTTTAGACGCCGTATTTTCAGTTAGTACGATAAGTTTCACAATTATTTTGTTTTTAACATCTATCTTAACTGGCTTTGATTTCAAAAAGATTTCCACTTTTGTCCTTTAAAAATATCAGGTCTGAAGCGGGTCTTTCAATTTTTATACATTCATAATTTAAGGATAGTGCTTTATTAATAAGCGATTCCCTGTTATCAACTTTAAAGCAGAGGTGTGCAAATTGATTTGATTGCTTTTGGGAACTTACAAAGATTTCAAGAAATGTCTGATCCTTCATAAGCTGAATAACTTTTACAGCTTCTTCCTTGCCAAAAATTTTATGTGCCAATTCTTTTTCAAGTATAAAATTTTTAATAAGTTTCATCTCTAAGACATCTTCATAAAAGTCTTTGATTTCTTGTTCCTTAATTATTGTTAAAGCAATGTGTTCAATTTTCATTTCAATCGGGTGTGGTTCATTCATTGAATGTTTTCAACGATTTGTTTTTAAATGCTTCGTATGCATCTTTAACTTTCATACCTGCTGCACCTATATAAATTTTAGTGCCGGCTTTTTCGAGCACTGTTGCTGCATTTCCGCCGGGTCCGTTGCCTGTAATCAATACCTGGGCCCCGAGCTCGAATAATTTCTGTGATGTTTTTGGCCCGGCTCCATGGGCTTCATTTTCAATATCCCGGTTATCATAATGACTCAATTCATCTTTTTCATCATCATAAATTAAAATGTATGCTGTTCTTCCGAATCGTGGATCAATCTCTGATTCCCATTCGGTTCCTTTGGTTGTAAATGCTATTTTCATTAGATTAAATTTTTCTTATATTTTTTTTATGGCTTCCCAGCTTTCGATCAGGGTGTTTCGTAAGCTGTCCTGATCGTATTCAACAATTGTTTGGCCCACGGTCATGGCCTTTGTAAAATTCTCTTCGTAAGGCAGATCGGCTATGTGCGTGATGTTTTCTTCCATTAAAAATTCCTTTATGGATTGTGTCATTTCAGGATTGATATCATGTTTGTTGATGATACAGGCGGCTTTGATCTTAAACTTTTTAACCAGTTCATACACCCTTTTCAGATCGTGTAAACCCGAAACACTGGGCTCTGTTACCAAAACAACCAAATGCGCCCCCGATAAGGAAGAAACCACCGGACAGCCGATTCCCGGAGAACCGTCCACAATAATTATTTTCTTACCGCTCTCCAGTGCGATCTTTTTTGCATCGCTTTTAACCTTTGCGACCAATTTCCCTGAGTTATCCGCACCGATCCCCAATTTTGCATGAACCAGGGTATTGCCAATGCGCGTGGTGGAAACAAAACGCTGTCCAACATTCAGGCTTTCGTTGGTAATGGCTTTGGTCGGACAAACACGGGCGCAATAGCCACAGCCCTCGCAACTTAAATGATTCACCACATATTGGTCCTTAATAACCGAAATGGCATTAAATCTGCAGATTTCCCGGCATATCCCACACGAAATACATTCGTCAGGATTTATGTTTGCAACTTCCCCGCTGTAAAAATCTTCAGCATTATTAAAGTCTGGTTGCATCAGCAGATGCATGTCCGCAGCATCAACATCACAATCGGCTACAACGACCTCTTTTCCTCCCAAATGAGCGAAAGATGCGGTTATTGACGTTTTACCTGTTCCGCCTTTGCCCGAAATCACAACTATTTCTTTCATTTTGAGCCTCCATTTCTGCGTAAACTGATTGCCTGTACAATGTATCCAAGTTGTTTTTCAACTTCCGGATGATGTTTGTAGATTAATTCTCCGCGGGAATATCGTTCTGCAATTCTTTTATCATTGGGTATTCGCCAAAACAGCGATGTCATTTTGTGCACAGTATTCGAGTACCTCCTCATTCCCAATTCCAAATCTGTTCACCACAACCCCAAAATCTTTTTTTAAGGCTTTCATTGTTTCAACCGCCAGTTTTAAGTCATGAAGGCCAAAAGGGGTAGGTTCGGTAACCAGGATCACAAAATCAGCATCTTTGGTTGCCTCAATTACCGGGCATGAAGTGCCAGGTGGTGCATCAAAAATTACGAGTTGATCCGAATCGAAATGATGATTGATATATTCCTGGGTCTGTGCAATTAATGGAACAGCCTGTTCCTGGCCGATATCCAACCGGCTTTCGATAAAACTTAAATTATTTCCATGATAGTGCCTTAATTTTCCCATTTTATTCTTTTTCATTGGTAAGGCACTTGTAGGGCATAATTCTGAACAGGCATAGCAGCTATGGCACAACTCAGGAAAAACCATAATTTGAGTCCCAAGCTGAATGATGGCATGAAAATTACAAACCTTCTGGCAATTACCGCAAAGGGTGCAATCGTTTTCGACCCATTCGGGTTTCATTGTGAATTTGTCTTCTTCGTAAATCAGCCTGCTTTTTACAAACAATCCTGAATTCGGTTCTTCCACATCCAAATCTACCAAT
>CAYNTB010000150.1:0-6020 GCA_964399905.1 uncultured Bacteroidales bacterium
CGAATACATGGCCAGTGTTTGTTCATCAGTCATTTCCGACAAATATTTCATGGTGAGGAGGTATTGTGCCCAATTCTGGAATACGGCACCATTTCCGCCATAGGTGATCAATTCATGCGGATGCTGGGCCACGGCAGGATTCAAATTATTCTGAATCATCAACATGATGCCGGCTGCCTGTTTCGACCGATGCGGATATTCTGCTATATTCCTTGCATACATCTCATATGCCGGACGGAAGCGGTACATATAAATCCGGCCGTACTTTTTAAGCTCTTCTGCAAATTCCGACGCCAATACCCGATGATGTTTCGGATCGAAATAACGGAGTGCATTCCGCAAAGCCAGTTTTTTTTCTTCCCTGCTCAGTATATCCTTACGGACGGGTGCATGATTAATATTTGTGTCGTAGATTCGGGTTTTGGGCAAAACATCCGGGATTCCCTGTTTAATTGCGATTTGAAAATCGTTCACTTTACTTGGATTTAAGGTTAATTATGAATACAAAACTACAATATTGCATGTAATTCCGCATTGTAAATCCGGCAATTTTTTATTATCTTGCAATAAGCTTCCATAAGGAACAGCACTTACTTAAGATACTCCATATGAAAATTTTGTGTATAGGAAATTATCCCCCCCGTAAATGTGGAATTGCAACCTTTTCTGAAAACCTGATTAATTCAATGTTAAAAGCTGCAGATATTAAAAGCGAAGACATCGCTGTTGATATAATTGCAATGAACGATCACGACCAAAGTTATGATTATGATAAAAGGGTCGTGAAATCGATAAATGATCATGTAAAAGAAGAATATATTCAGGCTGCCGAATTTATTAACAATTCAGGATATGAAGTATGTTTGCTGCAACATGAATACGGAATTTTTGGAGGGAATAGCGGTTTATTGTTACTACAACTGCTTCGAAGATTGAAAATTCCGGTTGTTACCACACTTCATACTGTTTTGGAAGTCCCTAATTTTCATCAGAAAGAAGTACTGAAAGCCATTGCCTTATACTCTTCAAAGCTGGTGGTGATGAGCAATCTGGCTGTTACATTTTTAAAAGAAGGTTTTGGTATTCCTGAAGAAAAGATAGTCAGAATTGAGCATGGGGTTCCTGATTACAAAGCTTATGAAATCAGTCAGATTCCCAAGCCGGCATTTTTTGAGAACAGAAAAATCATCATGACTTTCGGTTTAATTGGACGGAGCAAAGGCATAGAAGTGGCCTTAAAAGCTTTACCGGCAGTGGTTAAAAAACACCCGAATGTACTTTACCTGATTCTGGGAAAAACCCACCCGCACATCATTAAGCATGCCGGAGAAGAATACAGGGAGCATTTAGAAAAACTGGTCCGGGATTTAGGAATTGAAGATAATGTAAGGTTCGAAAACAGATACGTAAGTGAAGATGAATTGGTTCAGTTTTTATTGCTGGCCGACATCTATGTGACGCCATACCACAACAAGGCACAGATAACAAGTGGTACCTTATCGTATGCTGTTGGGGGAGGCTGCGCGGTTGTTTCAACACCTTATTGGCATGCCGAAGAATTGTTGGCCAATCAAACAGGTTTGCTCTTCGATTTTGGAAATACAAGACAATTATCCACCATCATCAATAATTTACTGGATCATCCTGAAGAACTGGAATCTTATAAAAAAAGGGCATACAATTATGGTTTAAAAATTGCATGGCCCATGATCGGAAACACGTACAATCAATTGCTCAGAAATTCTATACGTGAATTTAAGATTCAGGAACCCACCTATAAGGTGCACCCTTTAAAGCGGCTGCACCTGGAACGCATGACCGACGGAACGGGAATTATCCAGTTTTCGAAAGGGAGCCTGCCTGATTATAAAACCGGTTATTGCCTGGACGACAATGCACGGGCCCTGCTGCTTTGCCTGAGAGCTTACAAAAGATATAAAGATGATGATTTTCTGCAGCTTATTTACCGTTATAGCACCTATGTAATACATATGCGCAATAAAAACGGGAGCTTTAAAAATTATATGAATTACAACCGCGATTTTATTGATATGGTAGGGTCCGACGATGCTTTTGGCAGGGCCATATGGTCGCTGGGTTATTTGATCCGATATGCCCCCAATGATTCGATATTGCAGACGGGCCATGAGGTTTTTGTTCGCTCGCTGGGGTGGTTTGAAGAACTTACGCATGTAAGAGGGTATGCAAATACCATGTTGGGACTGTATCATTATATTAAAAAATATCCCGACCGCGAAGAATTCAGTATCAGATTGGACAGGCTCGCACAAAAAATGGTTGAAGCTTATCATCAATTTTCAACCTCAGAATGGCACTGGTTTGAAGATGTTCTGACCTATGATAATGGTTTATTAACGGCAGCCATGTACAGGGCCTATGAGGTTTTGCACAACGATCATTATCTCGAAATTGCCGATGAATCTTGTGCTTTTCTTGAAAGTAAATGCTTAACCGAAGGTTACCTCAGAATTATCGGCAACCGGGAATGGTATCCGATGTTTGGGGATTTGTCAATTTTTGCGCAGCAACCCATCGATGCGGCCTCGATGGTGATCATGTATCATTGTAAATACCAGGCCATCGAAAGTGAAGACACGGTTCAGAAACTTAAAACCTGTTTTGAATGGTTTTTGGGAAACAATGACCTGAATTTGCCATTGTATGATGAGGAAACCGGAGGATGCAACGATGGTTTGGAAGAACTTTCGATCAATCGAAATCAGGGGGCAGAAAGTACCATCTCATATATCCACGCTTATTTAATTGCGAGCGATTATATAAATCGTAAAAAGTGAGGTTAAAAGACGCTAAATTCAGAATCAATCCTCCTTTTTCTTAAAAATATTATCGAGCCTTGCCAATAATATATCCCTGTTTACATGCTTTCTGATATATTCAACAGCTCCCATTTTTAAGCCTTTGGCTTCTTCTTCTTCACTAATAAATCCTGATAAAAACACAACAGGAATCTTTATTTTTTGATCATTGATATAATCAAGTAATTGATAACCATTGAAATTCGGCATTGCAATATCTGAAAGGATCAGATCAAACTTGCCTTTCGAAATTTGTATCAGGGCAACAATTCCATCGTGGGCAACTTCTACTTCGTACCCACCCGAGTGTAAAATTGAAGAAATAATCTTTTGATTTATCGGTTCATCCTCGACCACTAAAATCCGTATTTTTTTACAACACACTTCCTGATCCTTTTTTTCAACTGAATACCCGGAGGGAATCAGTCTTTCAAGCAGGTCGTCGATGGGTACCGCAGCATAAGTTGATGAAGTATCTGACATCGCATATGGCAGCACCAATTGATTATTGTGAATAATAGACCCACAGGAATATACCACATTGGGGACGTAACCCTCACGTTCATCTTCGTTAGGCATGAGCAATGGTTCGCTCAATTGACCGATCACTTTTGTGGGATCATGCAAGTCGAGCAGGGTGGCACCCAGACAATATTTACGCATGGTACCAACACCGTGGGTAATTACCAACCATCCATGTTCAGTCTCGATCGGCGAACCACAATTCCCCACCTGGATAAACTCCCAGGGGAATTTAGGTTCCTGTATCATTTTAGCACTGTGCCATATGTTAATATTATCGGAAAACATGATGTAATTATTGATGCCATCAATGCGCGAAAGCATGGCATATTTGCCATTGATGCGCCTCGGGAACAATGCCATTCCCTTATTTTGCGCGATTTCTCCATGTATCGGCATAATCTCAAAATGATAAAAATCCTTTGTTTCAATCATTTTGGGCATAATGGTAAAACCATTATAAGCTGTATAGGTTGCAAAGTATTTAATGGTGCCGTCGTTATCGGTAAATTTTACAAAACGGGCGTCTTCAATTCCATTGCTTTCTGAAGCGGCAATCGGAATAATCACCCGGTCGGATATCCCTGTATCCAACGAAAAGGTAATTTCATAATGTGAATCAGCCAGCCAGGTAATTACCTGAAGCTTTTTTCTGGCAGCATCGTCAGGATTTGTTTCACGGATCACTTCGTTGATTGCAAGGATCAGTTCATTATAATCAAATTCAAAACGCAGTCTGTCAGATACTGGTTTCAATTCTTCTTCCTTCAGGTTCATCTCCTTCAATTTCTGGAAAAAAGCATCTTTTTGGTACACTTTATTTCTGATTATTTCGGCCTCATCAACCAATTTACCGGTCTGCACCACTTTTAAATTATTTTCTTCATCCAAAATTCCTCCCCGAAAAACAATGGACGAAATATGGCCTTCGCCGGTAGCCCTAAAACTTAAGATTACCCTTCTTTCGCCTTCCATCAAACCTGTCTGATCCGGATCTTCAACAATCGAAGGATTAAAAAAAGCGGCAGATTCGATAGAGTATTCGCTTGTCAGATATGCCCCGATCAATAACTTTTTATAATCAGGAAGTTCATCCAGGTTTCCATTTCTACCATTCATGATCCTTTGTGTTCGATCAAAATGAGATTGAAAAATTTTTGAAATATTCCGGTGCCGATTCGAGAAATCGCGCAAAGATTGGTTCAGGGTCAGTTTGGCCGCCTGGCTTGGCATATCTATCACTTTTTGAATGATGGACTGAACCCTTTTTTCTGATCCGGGGAAGAAATATCTTGTAATTACCCGTTTAGGATCTGAATGAAACCGGACCGGTTTTCTGTATACTCTTGTACTCATACCTTAAAGAATTTACATTAAATGTAAGAAAAAACATTAAACCAAAATTGAAAGTTATTGAGGCTGATCTCAGATTAATACTTTTCGTTGGTATCTTTCAATATATTTGAAAGAAATTCACGGGCCCTGAAAAGTTGTGCTTTAACTGTTCCGAGCGGCAGGTTGAGGGTTTCCGAAATTTCCTCATACGAATATTCTTTAAAATACCTGAGCTCAATCAGTGTACGGTAGTGCGGCTTCAGTTTCTCGACCACCTCCCGCATCATAATTATTTTTTGCTTTTTAATGATCTTTTCTTCAGGATCCAGGGTTTGTGAGGGGATTCTATCGCCCATTTCATGACTATTGTCTTCGCCCGATTTACTGTTGATTGAAAAAGTATTCTTTTTCTTTTTTCTGATAAAGTCGATACAATTATTTGATGCTATTTTAAAAAGCCAGGTACTGAAAGCATAATCCGGAGTGTATTGTTCGAGTTTTTTAAATGCTTTCCCGAATGCTTCAATGGTCAGGTCATCCGCATCATCCGGATTATTGGTCATTTTCAACAACATGAAATACAATGAATCGCGATAATTATTCATTAACTCAGCGAATGCTTTTTGGTCGCCCAACTGAACAGCCTGCTGAACCAATTTATAATCACGTAACCCTTTCTCTGTCAGATGAGACCCTACTTCCATTTGTTTTGTTTAATGAATATATTGGATACCCTTACAAATATCTGCAACAAAATTAAGAATAACTCCAGTAAAGGTGAAATTAACAATAATTTACGCTCTGATAATAAATTCATGCACATTTTTGTAATGAAAAGTTGCGAGAACAACCTTAAGGCAAACAACGATAAAACAATGATAATATTATAATTCATGATGAGAAGGGTGGCAAAAAGGGCATAGAACAGAAACTGGCTCAATGCAAATTTACCACGTAAAAACCGGGTTCCTCTTTTGTAATATTGTGAGATGTACTGATGCTGTTGTTTTTTCCTGAACCAGTAAGAAAACGGTTGCCAGCTTTCCGAGTACATAAAACTTTCCGGAAGAATTTCGATACGTGTATTTGTTTTTGTTGCCACCCTGTTTATGAACAGGTCATCATCTCCGCCAATCTGCAATTTGTATTGCGAAATAAATCCTTTTGACTTATAAAATAGCGACTTACGATAAGCAAGGTTGCGGCCCGTACCCATAAAAGTTTTTCCCATTAAGGCAAAGGATAAATACTGGATGGCAATTTGCATGGTATCAAAGCGCCGCAGGGTATTCAGAAAACCCCTGGCCGGCCTCAGCGGGCCATAAC
>CAYNTB010000151.1:0-6005 GCA_964399905.1 uncultured Bacteroidales bacterium
TTGTTTCATTGGTCGGTTCCAAACAAAACTCTTCCTATTACGACGATGCACTTTACGAACTGGGCACTACTTACCTCCTCCGGAATGACAATCAGGGGGGCTTGCAATACTTTAACCGACTGGTTAGGGAGCATCCCAGAAGCAGTTTTTCAAAAAAAGCATTGTTGCGAAGCGGTCTGATTTATTATAACGACAATAAAAATACACTTGCCATCACCTCCCTCAAAAAAGTGATCTCGGATTATCCCGGAACAGCCGAATCAACAGAAGCATTGGCAAGCCTTAAAAACATTTATGTCGACATGAACACTGTTGATGAATACTTCAGGTTTGCCAATAGTTTGGGCATATCTTCCATCCGGCCTACCGAACAGGATTCACTCTCGTTCACGGCTGCTGAAAACCAGTATATGGAAGGCAATTATCAGGAGGCTCTGCGATCATTTAGGTTATATATTACGAATTATCCCAAAGGAAATTATTTGACAAATGCCAATTTTTATATGGCAGAATGTGAATTTATGAATGAAAATTTTGTAGCGGCACTTCGCGGCTATAATTATGTTATTTCGCAACCACCCATGCGATATACTGAAATGTCGCTTCGTAAGGCATCACGAATCAATTACAATATTAAAAATTATGCGGAGGCCCTCAAAAATTATAATCTATTGGCAGAAATGGCTGAAAGCAAAGAAAGCCTTTTGGAGGCCAGCGAAGGGCAAATGCGTTGTAATTATCTGTTACGGAATTATCCCCAGGCAATTGATGCAGCAAATACCGTTTTAAAAAGTGAACAAGTGACAAATGAACAGCTCAATGAGGCCCATTTTCTGCTTGCCAAATCGTATTATGCCTTTCAACAGCTGGGAAAAGCACTGTCGGAATTTAAAATAGCCGAACAATTAACCGAGAATGAAATCGGTGCAGAATCCAAATTTATGATCGCCCAGATTTATTATGAGCAAAAAAATTACGAAGAAGCAGAAAAAACGACCTTTGAAATGTCGAACGACTATGCCTATTATGATTATTGGGTAGCACGTGGCTTTATCTTATTATCGGATGTCTATCTTGCATTGGACAATACATTTCAGGCTAAACAAACCCTATTGAGCATTATCGAAAATTACGAAGGTGCAGAATTAAAAGAAATTGCCAGTCAGAAGCTCAACGAAATTAACAAACGGGAAAACAACTAAATATGTTCACATATAAGTGCCATACATACCAGTCATTGAATCGGGCCAATTATAATTTCCATTGCCCCGATCAAAAACCTGCTAATCTGTTTTTTAGCCCACAACCAATTATTGATTTACCAATGAAGACAAAAAAATTTAAAAATATATTCTTCCTTGTTTTTTTTATGTTCGGTTTCATCATGATGCTCTTAAACCCGGTTGGTCTTCATGCACAAACAATAAAGCATAGCGAAGAAATTACAATTGTGGGCGCATTTGAACCCAAAATATCAGATGCATTTAAAATTAATCTGAACCCTACGGTAAAAGATGAGGAACTCAGCCTGCCGGTTCTGAGCTATTACATGAATCCCATACAACTGTCGACCTGGTTCGACCTGAGTCCCATTAAGCCGGCAGCAGTGCGCGGAGACAGATTGTCGACCTTATACAGAAATTTCCTGAAGGCCGGATATGGTAATTTTTCAACCCCCTTTCTGGAATTTTCTGCAAACAATCTGCGATCCGATGAATACGCTTTTGGTGTTCATCTGAAGCACCATTCGTCTGCGGGCAAAATAAAATATTATGCAAACAGCGCATATAGCGATAATCTGGCCGAAGTTTTTGGAAAAAAATTCTATAAGGACCATACCCTGAGTGGCAGATTGGTGTACGACCATCAAATCAATCACCACTATGGTTACGACCCTATTTTATTTGCCACTGACCCCCTCACCGACGATCAGATCAAACAACGCTATCAAATGGCAGGGGCCAACTTTTTGTACAACAGTAATTTTATCGAAACTGGAAAAGTGAATCACTCGTTCGGGCTTAATTATTATTATCTGACCGATATCAATAAAACATCAGAACACAACCTGAATTTTACCAGCCGTTTTGATAATACCTTTAAATTTTCGAATATTACCGAAGAACAAAAATTGGGATTGGTTATTAATGCTGATTATTACAATTACGCCGATACACTTAATTCTGGAAATAAATTGCTGATCGCCATAAAACCATACCTGCAAACTGATCTTGAGCAATACAGATTTTATGCAGGTATTAATGCCATGGCTGAAATTGATACCGCTTCAACTTTCCATTTTTATCCGGAAGTTAAGGCAGGTGTCGAAATTGTACCCAATGCATTTATCGCAAGTGTTGGGATAAGCGGAGGTTTTACCCAAAACAGTTTTAACTATTTGCGAAATATTAACCCATACATTAACTCTGTGCTGCCTCAGACATTCCAAAACAATAAATTCGAGGTCTATGGTCAGATCAGGGGAAAAATTATTCAGGGCTTCGATTTTGATGTAATTTTATCAAATTCATCCATCGATAATATGCCTTTCTTCGTGAACGACAGCAGCACAAAATACCGAAATACTTTTGAGGTGATATTTGATGATGTAAACTTATTAAATGCACGCCTAACCTTTAGTTTTCAGTCAAGAGAATCTATTAAGATATTGTTTAAAGCCAATTATTACGATTATACCATGACCAACGAACTCAGGCCATGGCACAAACCTGAATACGATATCTCACTTACCGCCAGATTCACCATTCGTGATATTATTTTTATCCGTGGCGAAATTATCAATTACGGAAAAAGTTTTGCCAAAGATTATACCCCTTCAGGGTTTTCAGCCGTATCGGCCCCGCTCGATAGCTGGATTGAAGTAAATTTAGGAATTGAATACCGTTACAACAAAAACCTTTCTGTTTTTGCAGATTTCAATAATTTAGGAAACACTTCCTATATGAAATGGTATAATTACCCGGTTCAAAATTTTAGTATTTTAGGTGGGCTGAGCTATTCTTTTTAAACATTTTTCCGGTCAATTTTCAAACTCCATTATAATCCTCAGACCCTTAAAAATTGTTAACCCGGAATTGTTTAAAAAATCATTTATTTTAGGCAATTTTCATGGGCTGAAATCCATAAATTATCACTATATTTGTTTCTTTATGCCTAACAATATAACTACTTGATTATGACCGAGAAAGAAAAGACAGAAAGCGCGAATCAAAATTACAATGCAGATAATATACAGGTACTCGAAGGACTTGAAGCTGTTCGTAAAAGACCAGCCATGTATATCGGTGATATCAGCAAGCGCGGATTGCATCATTTGGTGTATGAAGTTGTTGATAATTCGATTGACGAAGCACTTGCAGGCTATTGCGATAATATCGAAGTAATTATTCATGAAGATAATTCTATATCCGTGTCGGATAATGGACGTGGAATCCCAACCGGGATGCATGAAAAAGAAAACCGATCCGCCCTTGAAGTTGTTATGACTGTATTACATGCAGGGGGTAAATTTGATAAAGGATCTTACAAAGTTTCCGGTGGTTTGCACGGAGTGGGTGTATCATGTGTGAATGCACTTTCTGCTGTCTTAACAGCAACCATTTATCGTGAAAACAAAATCTTTTTTCAGGAATATAAAATGGGCAAACCCACAGAACCCGTTAAAGTAATTGGAGAAACTGAAAAAAATGGAACCACCATTTGGTTCAAGCCCGATGGAACTGTATTTACAGAATTAATCTACGATTTTGAGATATTGAGTACCCGGTTGAGAGAGTTGGCATTCTTAAATAAAGGGATTAAACTAAGCATTGAAGATAAAAGGATTAATCAGGAAGAGAACGGGACCACTGAAGCTACGTTTTATTCAGATAAAGGCCTGATTGATTTCATCAACTATCTGGATGAAACACGCGAAAGGCTGATGCCCGATCCGATTTATATTGAAGGAGAAAAAAACGGGGTACCGGTTGAATTGGCTATGCAATACAATACTTCTTTTGCAGAAAACCTCCATTCCTATGTAAACAATATTAACACCCATGAAGGCGGGACACATTTATCCGGATTCAGAAGGGGGCTTACCCGAACATTAAAAAGCTATGCGGAAAAATCCGGGATGCTTTCAAAATTAAAATTTGACATAAGCGGAGATGATTTCAGGGAAGGTTTAACAGCCATTATTTCGGTAAAAGTTGCAGAACCCCAATTTGAGGGTCAGACAAAAACCAAGCTTGGAAACTCAGAAGTAATGGGTAGTGTTGACCAAATGGTTAGTGAATCGCTGTCAAATTACCTGGAAGAAAATCCGAAGGAAGCCAGAACCATCGTAAATAAAGTAATACTTGCTGCAACTGCAAGACATGCTGCCCGAAAAGCCCGGGAACTGGTACAACGAAAAAATGTATTAACCGGATCGGGATTACCAGGGAAATTATCGGATTGCTCGGAACGCGACCCCTCAAAATGCGAAATTTACCTTGTAGAGGGAGATTCCGCAGGTGGTACAGCAAAACAAGGCCGTGACCGTAAATTTCAGGCAATTTTGCCACTCAGGGGAAAAATCCTGAATGTGGAAAAAGCAATGCCCCATAAGATTTTTGAGAATGAGGAAATAAAAAATATGTTTACGGCCCTGGGAATTACGATCGGGACCGAAGAAGACAGCAAAGCCCTGAACCTGGATAAACTGCGCTATCATAAAATTATCATCATGACGGATGCCGATGTTGACGGAAGCCACATTGCAACCTTACTGCTTACGTTTTTCTTCAGACACATGACCGAACTGATTGAACGCGGCTATGTTTACATTGCAACCCCTCCCCTATATCTGATTAAGAAAGGTAAGGAACAGGCGTATTGCTGGTCTGATGAAGAACGCGATGAATTTATAAAAAAGGTAACAACCGACGGGAAAGAAACCGGGGTTCATATTCAGCGGTATAAAGGTTTGGGTGAAATGAATGCGGAACAGCTCTGGAATACAACCATGGATCCGGCATTCAGAACACTGAGGCAGGTATCAATTGTAAGCGGTACCGAAGCCGACCGTGTATTCTCGATGTTGATGGGCGATGAAGTACCCCCCCGAAGAGAATTTATTGAAAAAAATGCGAAATACGCAAAAATAGATATTTAAACAAGAACCCTCCTCCCAAAAGGAGGGTTTTGTTTTGAATGTTACATCGAAATCCCCCTGTTTAGAAAACTGATCATGGGTTGCATCAGCCTGAAAAGTTTTAAAACATATTGTTCAAAATCTGCTTTAAGGCACTGATCATTGCTTACAGGGTGGATAAATCCATACGATTTATATTTCAGCAATTCAATGTCCGGAAAATCGGGCGGAAATCCTTTGGGTGGCCGTACCAGTTTCTCACCGCTTATCTCCTTAAAATATTTTACGCATTCCTCATTCTGAATAATGGATTTAACTTCATCTGCATGATAATAAATTTCCTGGCGGACACTTTTTAAAAAAGGTGCAGGGGGCATATAAATTCCACCGGCGATGAATGAATTGTTATTTTCGATATGAAGATAATAACCTGCTTTTCCTGAGGTTCTGCCTCCCTTGACCATAAATCCTCCAAAATTTAATTTAAAGGGCGATTTATCGTGCGAAAACCTTACATCGCGATAAATTCGAAAGATGCTTTTTTTAGCTTCGAGCCCCTTTAAATTTGGATCGAATTCGGCCATTTTTTGAATTAAGCTATCGATAAACTGAAGCATTTCCTGGTAAGCATTTGTATATAAATGCTTGTTTTTATTGAACCATTCCCGCTCATTGTTCTGTTCAAGTTCCTTTAAAAAATCGAATACGTTTTTGCTGATCATGATTTAAGTATATTTCGATCGTAAAGATAATAATAAGACCAAATCAGCATGGATCTAAAAATCACAGTTAAATCATGAATAAAATACATCTACCAAGCACCAAAAAACAATGAACAAATAACAAACAATATTCAATATTCAAT
>CAYNTB010000152.1:0-213 GCA_964399905.1 uncultured Bacteroidales bacterium
TAGTTCAAGTTCACGCAAATAGGTAAATCCGTACATCATATAAATAAATCCGGCATCTTCTCCGGCACCAACCAGCCCGCCCATATTCGCAAATTCCTTCACTGATTTCATCCAAATCCGATAGTTTTCTTTCCAGTTAATTTCATCTGCGGTGGTCCAGTTCCAATGATAGGAACCATGATTTTGCGGAGAAGGGGAGAAGTAGCCTGCAAG
>CAYNTB010000152.1:281-5969 GCA_964399905.1 uncultured Bacteroidales bacterium
ATCCCGGTTGGCTTCGTATATGGCAAAAGTGGGTATCCATGCCACATTGCTTTCAACCATCCCTTGCAGGATATCATTTAATCGATCAGGATCGGCTTCTTTCCACAAACTGCCGGCCCATTTAAAGCGGTCGTTTTCATTATTATAATTATACCAGTAAGGAAAATTTTGTGATCCCAAAAGTGCTGCATCCGGTATGCCGTACCAGTGTTCAATTGTTGCAACTCCGTGTTCAATATCATCGCGGGCGTCGGTTTCTTCAACCCCTACATGATGAGCCACTTTTAAACCAAGAGCATTGCATTCATCAAGGGTGGCCTGCATAATGTCTTTATCCATTCCAAAAATTTTGATCCCGTCGGCACCCATTTTGTTAAATTGCCGAACCTGTTCCCTGGCCGCATTCACCTCATTTGCCCGAACCACCATATAAATAAAGATACGCTGATCAGTTAAAGCTCCGGCATCACTTTTTTGACGTTCTGCCAGCGTCATTTCAACATCGCTACCAACATCCCTGACTGTTGTAATTCCGCATGCCATCCAGAGCTTATACAAATAATCGAGCGGACAATCGCCCCTCTGGTGGATGTGAACATGGTTGTTGATCAGTCCGGGTAAAAGATACATCCCTTTGCCATCAATGATATGTTGCTCATCAGTGTAAGCACTTGCTGATTTCACGGAAGTGATTGCTGCAATCCTGTTATTTTCAATAATCACATCATTGGGCCCTTTCATGGGGGTGCCTTTCCCGTCAACAATCATTACATTTTTAATGATGAGTCGATCGTAACGTTGTACATTTTCAATTCCTTTATTTTGTGGATATAAATAATTGGAAGAAATAAACACTATAAGGAAGAGGGAAGTTAAAAACTTGGCGGGTCTCATTTTATGAAGTTTTGGTGAAATTAAGTTCATAAAACAAATATAACAGAAATAAAATTATCTTATTAATATTTGTAATTTAGTGAGCTTCTAAAAACATCAACCCATGAAAAGAACTTACCTATTATTGCTGTGCCTGTTTATTTCTTCATTGATAATTGCACAGGAAAACAAATCCAATCCGGCACCTGCACCATACAGCAAAGCCAGGCTTGTAAATGAAACCTTGTATATTGCGGGCCAAATTTCAAGAAATCCAGAAACCGGACAATTGGTTAACGGGAATATCAAAGAAGCCACAGAACAATGCATGAAGAATATAGGAGCCATCCTAAAAGAGTTCAGATACGGCTATAATGATCTGGTAATGGTTCAGATATTTTTAATGGATCTGGATGATTATAATGATGTGAACGATGCTTATCGTACATTCTTCGAAGATGGTGTTTATCCGGCCCGTGTATGTTTACAGGTATCAAAAATCCCCGGTGACTCAGAGATAGAAATTTCAGCAATCGCTGAAAAGAAAAAAGACGCCGGATTTGATTTACCCTGATTTGCCAGGAGTGCAAATTGTTTAATATCCTGAATCTACAGAGACTTTATTGAGCAATGGCTGGCCCCGTAGGGCTCTTTTATAATTATCAATAATTTGCGGGGCTACTGAAACCGGGTTCGTTATACTAGCGATGTGCGGGAATATGTTGATGGAAGGATGTTCCCAAAAGGGGTGGTCCAAGGGGAGAGGTTCCTGCCTGAAAACATCCAGACCGGCACCTGCAATTTTTTTCCGATCTATCATTTCCATTAAATCTTCATCGACCAGATGTCCTCCACGGGCTACATTTATAAGATAGGCCTGATCGGGCAGTTGTTCAAAAAGTTTTTTATTTAGGATATTCTTGGTTTTTGGGGTCAATGGCAACAGGCAAACAAGTATGTTGCTGCCCGATAAAAAGGCCGGTAAATCGCTGTCTCCAACATATACCTGAGCAAATTCAAGCTCTTTTTTCGATTGTGCCCAGCCCGAAACCTGAAAGCCGATCATTGATAATTTTCGGGCCAGATCTGTTCCCAATATTCCCATACCCATAATTCCAACCCTTACATTTCGTGCAATATTAAAGGGTTTCGATTTCCATGTTTTTTGTTTTTGCAATTGGATATAATCCGATAATGAACGTATATGGTTAAATATCAATCCGATTACAAATTCACTCATGGCCTGTGCAAGTTCAGGATCAACGATTCGTGCAATGGGAATATTCAGGGGTAAATCAGGATCGGCAAACAAGTGGTCGACACCTGCACCAAGCGATGTAATTGCTTTTAAATTTGGATACCTTTTCAGAATCCCATACGGATGTTTCCAGCAGATGATAAATTCAATTTCTTTAATATCTCCTTCTTCAGGATAAATGCGGATATCGATGTTGTGATCGATTGCTTTGAGTGCATTAATCCAGGGTGTTAAATCACGGTCGTCGCAAATGATAAGTATTGCCATTGGTAAGTTATCAAAATTCAAATAAAACTAAGAAATTATCAAATAGTAGGTGCACGATTTTATTTTGTCAACTGTTGCAGATAATTAAAATTGGCAGGGAAACCCCCGGTATGCCAGAACAGTATATTCGCGCCTTTTTTAATTTTAGCCGTTTTCAGCTGATCGATCATTCCGTAAAATGCCCGTCCGGTATAAACAGGGTCGAGCAGTATTCCTTCTGTTTCAGCCAATAATTTAATCGCCTGATGTTCCTTTTCGGTCATAACTCCGTAACCCGGCTTTTCGTAATCATCCAGCAGATGGATATCTTCAGGGCCGAATATTTTTCTGCCTTCCGGTTTATTCTTGCTCTCACTAATAATTTTCAGGATGTTTTGTTCAAGTGTCAGCCCGTTTATTTCATCTTTATCGATTTGAATACCAATTATTTTGCTTTGCAAACCGAAGAGTTCTTTACCCATCAACATTCCGGCGTGGGTTCCACCCGAACTCGAGGCAAAGTATATTTGATCGATATTCAATTGAAAGGAATCCAGTTGGGCCTTAATTTCTTTTATGGCCCTGATATAACCGATGGCTCCGATTGCATTTGATCCGCCGTATGGGATGATGTAGGGTTTGAATCCGTTCTTTATAATTTCGTTGGCAATTGCCTGAATATCTTCCCCTTTGCGGTGTTCGCCCATGAAATGAAGTTTGGCACCCAGCAAATGACTCATTAGAAGATTGCCTGTAAAAACATCCGGTTTCTCGCCCCCAAGCACCAAATGACATTTAAGCCCTGCTTTCGCAGCCGCTGCTGCAGTTTGTCGGCAATGATTTGATTGTTGTGCCCCGGCACTGATGATGGTATCGCATTTTTCATCAAGTGCCGCCTGTATGAAATATTCGAGTTTACGAGTTTTATTTCCTCCGGTTGCCAAACCTGTCTGGTCATCCCTTTTCATATAAAGATGATAGCCGGGAAATAAATTTGTTAAATTGTTCAGCTTTTCGATGGGAGTCGGAAAAAAACCCAGATTGAAATAATGATCCATGATAATAATATTGTACAGGTGAAATTATATCCCACCCTTCAGTTATTTCATATTATTTATTTTCCTGTGCCTGGATGGCCGTAATCAAAACAGTGTTTACGATATCTTTTACCAAACAGCCACGGCTTAAATCATTAACAGGTTTATTGAGCCCTTGCGAAATAGGGCCAACTGCGATGGCATTGGCCGATCTTTGCACAGCTTTGTAAGTATTGTTTCCAGTATTCAGGTCAGGGAAAATAAAGACCGTAGCTTTTCCGGCAACTTCACTATCCGGCATTTTTTGATTTGCTACAGTGGCATCAATCGCTGCATCATATTGAATCGGGCCCTCAATTTTAAGGTCCGGCCTGCGTTCGCGCGCGATGGCTGTTGCAGTCCTTACTTTTTCAACATCAGCGCCTTTACCTGAAACACCGGTTGAATAAGAGAGCATGGCAATCCGCGGCTCAATTCCAAACATAGATGCTGTTTCAGCCGAGCTGATCGCAATATCTGCCAGTTGTTCAGCATTTGGGTTTGGATTTACGGCGCAATCGGCATAGACAAGCACCTTATCTTCGAAACACATCAGGAAACTGGATGAGATTATTGAAAAGCCGGGTTTTGTGCGAATAAATTCAAAAGCCGGTCGTATGGTATGCTGAGTGGTATGAATTGCACCCGATACCATTCCATCTGCATGACCCTTGTAAACCATCATGGTTCCCAGGTAACTCACATCGAGCATTAATTCTGAAGCCGTGGCCCTGGTAATTCCTTTGTCTTTTCTTAATTTGTAATAAGTGGCTGAATAGTCGTTGATCAGGTCATTATCATAAGGATCTATAATATTAACCCCCGGGAGTTTAAGTTGCAGTGTGGCAGCTTTTTTAAAGATATCTTCTTCGTTCCCGAGTAAGGTGATATCAACTGCTTTTCTGTTCAATAATATTTCGGAAGCCCTAAGGATACGGTCATCCATACCTTCGGGCAACACAATATGTTTATGATTGGAACGGGCACGCTCAAATAATTCGTATTCGAACATTATAGGAGTGAGGACGTTTGATCGTGTTATTGTAATCAAATCCGTAAACTTTTTATCCTCAACATGGGTCTCAAAATGCCCGAGGGCAGCTGCCATTTTTCGTTCATTATTGGCTTTTAAAACCGATTTAATATTGTGAACCTTTAGTGCTGTGCTATAGGTGTCTGTTTCAACTTCCAGCACAGCAATCGGCAATTTTTTGATCCCGTTGATCAGCTTCATAATTTCCCTGCTGGGTTTATACCCACCGGTAAGAATTATACCTGCAATTTTTGGAAAATTTTCCGACATATAGGTCATGAACAGGCTGATAATTACGTCAGGCCGGTCACCTGGTGTAATGACCAATGACCCGCTTTTGGTATGTTGCAGGATATGTTCGATGCTCATTGCACCGATATGATATTCATTAACATCATAATCCAATACCACCTCATCGCCATATATTTTAGTTGCATTTAAATCTTCGCTGATCTGCCGCATCGTGAGCTTTTGCAATAATTCAAATTCTGGAATGACAACATTGAATTCATTATTTGAATGGGCATTGCTCAGGAATTTCTCAATAATGGGTTTATCTTCAATTTTGACGCGGTTTGCAAACATGCCCAAATAATGACATTTTTCACTCTGCAGGATTTTTTTTATGAGCTGTACCGTTTTTTTGATCTCGTCAACATTTTTTGCATTTCCATTGATAATGGTAATGATTGGTGCATTTAAGTTGTTGGCAATACGCGCATTAAAATCGAATTCAAATGGATTTAACGATCCTGTAAAGTCAGTGCCTTCAATCAGTATAAAATCACATTTTGATTCAAGTTTTTTGTATTTATCAATGATAGCAGAGAACAGGCTGTCCATATCGTCAGCCTGAATTAAGTCAAATGCGACTTCGTCACTAACGCCATATAATTCTTCGTGAGAAAACGGAAGGTTAAAATAGGTCGTAATTAATTCGATATGCGGGTCATTTCCCTTACTGGTATTAACTACCGGACGAAATATCCCGACGCGTTTCAAATTACGCAGGAGGATATTCATAATTCCCAAAACAATAAGTGATTTGCCGGAGTAAGGTTCTGCTGCAGCTATGTACAGGTTTTTAGTCATGAATTTGTGTAGGCTTTAAATAAAAAAAATCAACGACAAAGATAGGAAACCTCCTGTTAATAATTAAACAATCCTGATTATATTTTATGATTCATTTTACAAAATTAGAA
>CAYNTB010000153.1:0-2844 GCA_964399905.1 uncultured Bacteroidales bacterium
ATAATCGATCAGTTTTTTTGCCCGTTGCACTTTATTCAGAATCATCCCCAGTAATTCTAAGGCCGGATAAAGTTGATGATGTCTTTGATCGAAATTGCCATAATCAAGGCAGATTACCGGAACGCCTGTTTTATTTTGTAATTCGTTGGCCTCAGCTACATTTATAAAAGTGCAAATCAGAAGATCAGGCTTCAAAGCTGCGATCAACTCAGGATCGGCTTTGTTACCCGAACCAATAATCGGTAGTTTTTTTAGTTGAGGGTATGCAAATAAGTATGGAACTTCTCTGCGTTGCTCGTTGGCTTCAATACCAGTCACAAATTCTGTGGCATCTAAATAGCATATTAAACGCAGTGCCCCTGCACCATGTGCAACAACAGCGTTCAGCTGAGATGGGACTTCTACCTTTCTGCCGAGCATATCTGTTATTAGTCGGGTTTCAACGTTTTTATTCTCAGGCTTATGTTGGTTGCAGGAAATAAACAATATGCCAAAAAGGAATGATGTAAGAATGGAAAGGCGAGGTGTTAATAATTTTACAAAAGTGTTACGCATATTGAAAAAAAATTATTGGGCCGTACTCATCACAAGTTTACCGTGTTTAATTCCTTTAATGGCTATCAAATTATTTGCTAATTGAATGAGTTGTTGTGCGTTTCCTTTTACAGAAATTGTTTCCAGACAATTGTTGTGATCCAAATGCACATGTTGAGAAGCCAGAATTAGATGATGAAAGTCGTGCTGTACCTCGGTCGATTGTTTTTGCAGGTTTCTTTTATGGTGATCGTAAACAAGAACAATGGCACCTGCGACTTCCTTATTTTCATCCCAATCTTCTACAACTTTGTGCTGATTAATTAAATATCGAATGGCCTGGGAACGGTTCGGAAATTTCTGATCTTCGACCAAACGGTCCAGTTTTTTTAAGAGTTTATCTTCCAGGGATACGCCAAATCGTTTTACTTGCATGGTGTTATGAATATTAAAAAGATGACACAAAAATAATCTGTTTTGATAGATTTTTGAAATAAAACATGCCCCAATATGAAATTTAGGATGAATTTAAATAGTGGATCAATACAGTACGGGTCATTTGAAAGTACCTTCTCATCTTTTATGCTTTTGAATGATTCTTTGGACTTTTTTATACTTTTGTAAAAAAGACGCTACATGTACCGCTACTTTATTCATCTGGCCTATAACGGGAAGCCATTTCATGGCTGGCAGTTACAGGAGAATGCTCCAACGGTTCAGCAATTTGTAAATACCGGTTTACAAAATTTGTTGAAAGTTGAAATAAATGTAACCGGATGTGGACGTACCGATACGGGTGTGCATGCGAGGAATTTTTATGCGCATTTTGATTCTGATCGAAAAATGAATGGAAATGAACTATCTGACCTCTGTTTTAAACTGAATCGGTTTCTTCCACTTGAAATTGTTGTTTTCCAGATCAGGCCGGTCAGAGAAAATGCACATGCACGTTTTGATGCACTCTCGAGAACCTATAAATATTATATCAGTAGAAGAAAAAATCCGTTTAAAGATGATTTTTCTTATTATCTCTATGGTGAACTGGATGTTGAATTGATGAATGAAGCCGCTCAGGAAATGATGCTTTATCATGATTTTACAAGTTTTTCAAAATTGCACACCCAAACAAAAACCAATCATTGCAAAATTACGGAGGCAAGATGGGAAGCGGAAGAACATGATTTAGTTTTTACAATAAGTGCTGACAGATTTTTAAGGAATATGGTGCGTTCCATTGTAGGAACTTCCATCGATGTTGGTCAACATAAAATTTCAATTAAGGATTTCAAAAATATAATCGAAAAAAAGAATAGAAGTGATGCAGGGTATTCTGTTCCTGCCAAAGGATTGTTTTTGCAAACTGTTGAATACCCTGCCGGAATTTGGTTGTAAGTGTTTTAATATTCTTCGCCAAGATTTTCCAATGCTGTTCTCCCGCTTCTGCTGTTAGGATTCAGTTCCAACGATTTTTTATACAATTTGACAGCATTTATCGTATCCTTGCTTCTAAGCATACTTTCAGCATAACTATCCCAGGCATTATAGGATAATGGGTATTTTTGTGCGATTAATTCGAACATTCTGACACTCTCGTCCAAATAATTTTCACGAACCATATTGTATGCAAATGTGTTTAATGCTCTTTCCGAAACATCATAAGCCGGATCTGAACTATACAATCTGAAATTGTTTAACAACATTTCGATGCCACCATCTTTAAAGGAATTTCGCATAAGCGCAATTAATGACTTTTTAGGATAAGTCGCCTCTGCACCATCAAGTATTCTTAAGCTTTGCCAGATTATTTCATCTCCTTTGTCAGAACCGTTGTTTCCCAAAATGACCAGTATTCTTCCCTTTGAAGGTATGAAGTATGCGTGACTTCTGTACATATTAATACCTCCATTGTGCTGATAGCATATTGTGCTGTCGTTGGTTTTCGGATTAATTTTAATAAAAATATCTCCCATTTGACCAATATAGGAGGCACCCAATACTTCAAATAATAAAGGATTGTTTGTTTTCATTTTTTCTGCACTGGTAAGGGGGGCCACAATTTTATAGAGACTCTTTTTTGTCGCTGCATTTATCAGCAGATCATTATCTAAAGCCATATAAAATTTATACATATCATTGATTGTTGAATAGATATATCCGGCGGTAAAAACATTAGAGGCCATATTTTCCGAGCTCATTTGGTCAGCATTATTATATCCTTTCAAATTTGCTGTATATGAATTTGCTTTATTAGGGATGACTTTAATGATTCATGATGACATGGTATGGTCTTCCGGCCCGTTTATAGCTCCT
>CAYNTB010000153.1:2854-5945 GCA_964399905.1 uncultured Bacteroidales bacterium
AGGGATGACTTTATATCCATTGTCCACGCCGGAGTCGTGCATTCCTGCCGGTATAAATATATATTCATTTAAAAGTTCTTCTATGGTCCTGCCACTTATTCGTTCCAGAATGTCTCCAAGTAAATAATAGCCTGTATTACTGTAACTGTATCTTGTGCCGGGTTTAAAAAGGGTCGGATTCATGCAGAAATTTGTAATAAATTCTTCACGCGGATAGACATCCTTTTCTGGTTTAAAATTGGTATAATTTGGAAGCCCTGAAGTATGAGTAAGCAGGTGCCTGATTTTTATTTGATGACCCAGTGTGTCGTTATAAAATGGGATATAATCGCTTATCGTAGCATCAAGGGATATTAAACCTTTTTCAAGATGTTTCATTACAAGAACTGTGGTAAATTGTTTGGTAATAGAGGCAATCCTGAATTTGGTGTCGGCTGTATTCGGAATTCTCCATTCCATATTTGCTAATCCATATCCTTTTGAAAGAACGATTTGCTCCTTATCAGCGATGAGCACCGATCCGGAGAATTGTTCATTTTCGACATATTTTTGGATGAGCTCGTCAATTTCATGCATTTGATTTTGGGCATGAATAGATAACAATATGAAAAAAGGAAGAATGAAGATGATTTTTTTATTCATTTTAAACATCATAATTTAGGTTAATAGTTACTAAACTAAAAACCTGAGAACTGTTAAAATGTTACAAATTTTTCTGAAAGTGATCTTCGAAAGTAAAATGTCTAGCTAAGTGTTTGATAAAAATCGCATATCTGATCGTTGAAAACTTCAGACTTCAAACCATATTTTATCATTAATTCCTCAGGCTCCCCGGATTCTCCAAACCGATCCGGCATGCCGATCATTTTCATGGGTACAGGATAATGTTGAACCACCACTTCAGCAACTGCACTTCCGAACCCACCCATGATCTGATGCTCCTCAAAAGTAATGATGGCTTTTGTTTCTTTGGCTGCTTTGATGATCACTTCCTGATCAATGGGTTTAATGGTGTGAATATTGATAACCCTGGCCGATATGCCTTTTTTTGAAAGATACTTCGCCGACTGCAAAGCTTCCCAAACCATATGGCCCGTTGCTATCAATGCAATATCATTACCTTCTCTAAGTGTTTGGGCTTTGCCAGGAATAAATTTCAGAGAGGGATCCGTAAAATCGGGAACCGGGGCTCGCCCAAAACGCAAATATACCGGACCTTTAATTTGTTCGATTGCACAAATAATTGCCTGTTCTGTTTGTGTGGCATCGCATGGAGAAAAAAGTGTCATATTGGGCAATACCCGCATTACGGCAATATCCTCCAATGCCTGATGTGTGGCGCCATCGGGTCCAACCGAAATTCCGGCATGTGCCCCGCCAACAATGGCATGAACATTATTATAACATAAAGAAATTCTGATCTGATCGGTTGTGCGGAGTGCTGCAAATACACCATAGGTACTAAAGACGGGGATTTTCCCGCTCAGGGCCAAACCGGCTGCTACACCAACACAATTTTGTTCGGCGATACCAAGCGAAAAAAACCGATCCGGAAATTTTTCCGCAAAATAATTCACACCTACCGATGCTGTTATGTCTGCGCCTAATGCAACAATTTCAGGATGATTTTCGCCTGCTTTGCAGAGGCCAATTCCAAAACCTTCTTTTGTTGATCGTTTTCCCCTGTCTGAATAATTCATTTTACGAAAGTTCTTTTAAAAATAATTCGAGTTCGGTTTTTGAAGGAGCCTTACCGTGCCAGCGATAATCATTTTCGATGCTTTTAATTCCTTTACCCATCCTGGTTTTTGCAATGATAACGCTTGGCTTATCGGTTGATAATTTTGACTCATTTAATACTTTAATTAATTCACCGATATCATTTCCATTACAATTTTTAACTTCCCATCCAAATGATTTCCACTTGTCGGATAGGGGCTCCAGGCCCATTACTTTTTCAGTTTCACCATCAATTTGCAAATGGTTTCGGTCAACTATAACAACCAATTGCTTGAGTTTATGGTGAGCTGCACTCATCGCTGCTTCCCAGATAGAACCTTCCTGTAATTCTCCATCTCCACAGATACAAAAAGTAGTTCGTGTTTTATGATCGATTTTGTCTGCCAGTGCCATACCTACGGCGACTGAAAGACCCTGGCCCAAAGAGCCGGCTGATAATTCAAGTCCGGGCAACCCATGTTCCCGGCCAGGATGCCCCTGCATTCTGCTACCTAATTTTCTTAATGTTTTTAATTCTTCGATAGGGAAATATCCTGCTTCGGCGAGGGTTGTATAATGAACGGGCGTAACATGACCAATGGATAATATGAAACGGTCACGTTCTGGCCATGAAGCGTTTTTGGGGTCATGATTAAGGATGTTGAAATACAAAACCGTAAAAATATCAGCCAATCCTAAGGATCCGCCGGTGTGACCTGAACCCGCTTCTGCCAGACTGATTAATACGTTTTTACGGATGGTTCTGGCAATATCTTTGAGTTTCGATATGGATTCGATTTTTTGAGATTGCATCTAACGTTTAAATTAATCCGACAACAAAATAATAAGCCACTACAAGCGAGTAAACAAGTTTCATAAAAGTACCGGCAATAAATCCGATAAATGAACCAACTGCCGAGCGCATTGCCGAGCGTGAATCTGTTCCAGCCATTGATTCGCCGATATAAGCACCCACAAAAGGGCCCAAAATTATTCCGAACAAACCAAAGGGTCCAATTACTATTCCCAATAGAGGCAGGCCAATGATGCCGACAATTAAGCCGACGATGCTTCCGCGCACCCCCATCTTTGTGCCACCGAATTTTTTTGTTCCCCAAATCGGAACAACATAATCCAGGAATGTAACTGCGGCAGCAATTAATCCCATAATCACCAATAGCTCTTCACTAAAAGCAGGGTTGGTACGCAATTGTAATACCAATAGGCCTATAAAACTAACGATTGGGCCGGGGATGCCGGGAATGATTGCTACCGAAATACCGACTAACCTCATAAATATGCCTACGATGCTCCAGATAAAATCCATTATTTTTTTAATTCAAATATAAAGAACTTAGTCGAAAATCAGATG
>CAYNTB010000154.1:0-5410 GCA_964399905.1 uncultured Bacteroidales bacterium
ATGCGTTTCTGGAAGGCCAGTTCAGCTTTTTCAATGATGTCTTCAATATCTGCATTCCGGCTATCCCAGTAAGTTGCAAGCTATCCCGTAATTTTCCTGAAACCCAGGGCACCTTTTCATAATCGGGATATCCCATCCAGATTTTGTAGTGATCGCCCTTGGCAGCATTCAAAATCAAACGATCGGCCTCATATGATAATTTTATATATTCCTGAAAAACGGCAATGCATCCAATTTGTCCTTCAGAGCGGGTTCCATTAAGCTTTGCCAGATAAGGCTGAATTTCTGCGGTAAGAAATACTTTCTCATTTTTATAAAACGGTACAATTTCATGATGATTCCAAAGATCGATATAATGCACCTTTTCTTCAGGTTCAATGGCAAACAATGGCCCATCGTGACCACGATGGTTAAAGCTCAAAATGGTATAAATACTTTTATTGTTAGCTTTCCATTCATTTACCCAGATACTGTCTTTAAAAGAAGTGATCAGCGGAGTGTACTGATACGAATTGAAGACGTCGGTATTTTCTCTAAGTATTTTTGTGGTTCTTCCCAAAAAAGCATATTCTTCATCCATCCATTCGGGACGACCGGGTGCAAAAGTATTGATCTCTGTGCCATAACCATTGAAAAAAGAAACTGCGGTTTCCCGATGGATTCGTCCTTGCGATAACTGGCAAACCCTGAAAATCGCAAAATCGGGTTTGATCAATTTATTCAGGTTAAGTAATGGCTGGTAATAGATGGCATCGTGTACCCTGCCGCTGACAATACCCGGCATATCTTTTGGTATGGCCATCCCTTCGCTATACATGACCACCCCTTTTTTTACCCCATCGGCAGCAGCCTGCAGCTGATAACTGCTGTTTCCCTGACAATCAAGCACAACACCGTCAGCATCCACCTCCCTGATAATATTGGCCATTCCCTCATACGGATCTTCTGCCCTGGTGCTTTGATCCCAGGGATTGTATGCGATAAAAAAACGGGTGCCTATCGTATCCTTTAAGGCAGATATTTCCCTTAATTTGCCTAAACCTCCAGGCAGGTCGCGATAATGATCCCACTGGTTCCGCTGATCTATACCCAGTCTGGGCCAGGTTGGCCAAATTCCGTAAACATCGTAAAATCCAAAATATTTAGGGTGATCCAGAAATTTTTCGATATAAAAACTTCCGGTTCGATCATCGTAAAAGTGATGATCCCAGGCAAATTGCAGATTGATCAGATAAGCCGAACGAATCCACTTCAAATCATCGCGCTCATAAAGGGTCAGATCGAAATCTTCTAAATCATACAGCCACCTTTCCTGAAACATTTTTTTTAGTCCGTTCTGCCAGTTGCCCTTAAATTGATCAATATGGATCGCATATTTTAACTCACCACCCGGATACAGCTTACTGCTGTATCTTGATTTGGTACCACCATTAATTTCCAAACGCCTTGATAATGCACAGACAGAAACATCCCAAACCAAAGAGAAGGAGGAATATCCAAGTTCCCAGGCATTATCGGGAAGGGTTACATCCACCGGCCCATAATAGGGCCTGAAAAGTTTGGCCCTCGCCAGTGCACTCGGCCCTTTTGCCGTAATATAAATTCTTTCCTTACTTTCGCCAAAAGGAACAATATTGGATATATCTAAAGTATCCTTTCCGTTGTTGATAAAACTGATCCTGAATATTTTTCCTCCTATTGGATCCTCAAACATCTCATATTTATATTCCGGTAAATTTTTTATTTTCAACGATGGCAATGCAAAGAAATCAATCCATTTGCAGATGAAAAAACAGTTTCTCCGTTGATTTCGGCACTGAACAAAGGAACCATTTTCGAAACCGTATCATGCACAAACATGAGTTCACCGTTGTATAACCAGATATTCAATTCCTGGGCAAAACCCGATGGGAAGTATAAGCCAACAATACAGAAGATCAGTAAAAATTTTTTCATCATTTTTTATTGAACGATTCCAAATTTATAGATTGTTTTCTGGATATATTTTTCGCCCGGATTTAAGATGGTTGACGGAAAATTAGCTTGGTTAGGCGAGTCAGGAAAATGCTGTGCTTCCAGGCAAAATGCCGACCTGAATTGATAACATACCCCATCATGCCCGCTGTCGCTGCCATCCAAAAAGTTACCTGAATAGAACTGCAATCCGGGTTCGGTGGTATATAATTCCATGGTTCTACCTGATTCCGGTTCATAAACTTTTGCTGCTAATCGAAGCATTTCGTCACTTTTGTTCAGCACCCAATTATGATCATATCCGTTCCCTCGTTTCAGTTGTTCATCGTCATCATTAATTCGTTTTCCGATACCGGTTATTTGCCTGAAATCCATGGGTGTATTTCCTACGGTTAGGATTTCTCCTGTTGGAATCAAACCATGATCAACAGGTGTAAATGAATCCGCATTAATCAATAATTGGTGATCGAGGACAGAACTTTTACCGCCATCTTTTAAATTAAAGAACGAATGGTGGGTCAGATTGACAATGGTTGGTTTATCGGTTTCAGCCAGGTAATCAATTTCAATGCTGTTATCATCTGTAAGTGTGTAAGTGACAAAAATATCCAGGTTCCCCGGGTAATTTTCTTCTCCGTCGTGGCTCAAATAATGTAACTTTAGCATTTGCCGATTGGTTTCAATCACATCCCAAAAAACATTATTATAGCCAATGATGCCCCCGTGCAGGTGATTGTCTCCATTATTACAGGCCAGGGAATATTCATATCCGTTAAGGCTAAATTTACCTTTGGCAATTCGGTTTGCGTATCTGCCAATCAATGCGCCAAAATATAAATTGCCATCCTGATATTCTTCGGGCGTATCATAACCCAGCACTACTTCACCCGGATTGCCGGTTTTGTCGGGAACCAATATCGACATAATTTTTCCGCCAAAATTGGTAATCTTCACTTTCATTCCTTTGGCATTGCTCAATTCAATCATTTTAAAATTCTTATCCATTCGATCAACTTTGTTTTTTTGATTTTTAGGCACACAGGCAATTATGCTCAAAAGCAGTAAGCCCCCTAAAATTAAATTTGTTTTCATTTGTTTGATCATTTATTCAAGCTTCCATTCAAGAATTCCACCCGAAAAATCATTTTGCAGCTTAATCTCAAGTCGCATGGCTGATGTTTTTACAGGTACTATTTCGATGGTATTCAGGGCATCTTTTAAGAGCGGATAATCCCCATGCTTCCGGACTTCCACCCATTGATTGTTCATCCGGTAAAAAGCTTTCCAGTCTGCAGGAATTCTACAACCGCCATCAGGGCCATCATCGAACCAATAAACATGAATGAACGATACCACCGTTTCTTTTTTAAAATCATATTGCACCCATTCTGTGGTTCCTTTATGGCTCCAGAAAGTCAATCGTGGAATCTCCTGATCATTTGAATTTTTTGGGTTTACCTGATCATTCAGGGCTGAAATCTGGTCATAGACATAAGAAGCAGAAACCTTACTTTCCGAAGCTACCGTTGGAGGGGGTGTGGGGTTGGATGCAGCATCGGTAAATGGCAGCCAAACCATCATCTCCCCATTTCCACGATGTGCCCAGGCATAATAGGGGATCATTCGCAACGGAGCTGGTTTTTTAACAACCTTCTTGTTTTTATCCAGTGATACCTGAAAAGCTTCTGATTGCAGGCTTGTAATTCCGTTTAATAAACCAGGTTCTTCAATGATTGTAAATTGCGCATCCGGATCAATCATCAGGTTTCTGGCCCTGCCACCATTGTCAATCCCTTCGGCACAATAAACCAACGGGCCGCGACTAATCGCAATTTTTCCGATATCTTCGGTAACTTTATTATTTGCCAATATCTTTTTTACCGGCATCGGGAGATGCAAATAAAGCTCATCCCCTTTTTTCCAATTTCTTTCTATCAATGCATAACCTGCTTCTATCCGGTACGCATCAATTTCTCCGTTCACAGAAATTTCAATTTCTTCTGTGGGTTTTTCAGTAAAAGAATAAAGATCGCCTGGCATTGGCTGGTTTTGCGACCATCCGGGTATCCTGAGAGCCACAACAAAATTTGCTTCTTTATTAGGATCTATCTTCAAATGAATATCTCCTTGCCAGGGATAAGCTGTTTGTTGTTCAATATAAATCTGGGTTCCTTCGATTTCCATTGCTGTTTCACTTCCGATGTATAAATTCACATACAGTTTTTTGCCTTGTTTCGCATAAATATAAGCAGGCAGTGAAGGCAGGAAACGCGCCACATTGGTCGGGCAACAAGAGCAATCGAACCAGGGTGCCCGTTGGTGGCTGCCATCAGATTCCAATGGATTCGGATAAAAAAACTTATCTCCCTGTAGGCTTACCCCCGACAGAAATCCATTGTACAGGGTACGTTCAAGCACATCCACATATTTTGATTCTCCTGACAACAGAAACATTCGCTGGTTCCACAACATATTGGCAATAGCGGCACAGGTTTCATTGTAGGCCGATAAATTCGGCAAATAATAATCCGGGCCAAAAGCTTCGCCATCGTGCATGGCTCCAATACCTCCGGTGATATATGTTTTTTTATAAACCACATTTTTCCATAGGGTATCAATGGCTTTGAGGTAATCCTGATCATTGGTGAGGGCAGCTATATCAGCCATGCCTGTGTACATATATGCGGCCCTTACCGCATGTCCGACTGCTTCACATTGTTTGGTCACTGATTGATGATCCTGTGTGTAAATCGGACTGCTGCCGCCATAATTATAGGTATATGGAGTTCGCGTAATGGTGTCTCCCCGCTGACTGAGAAAATATTTGGCCATTTTCAGGTATTTATCATCTCCGCTTATGCGGTATAATTTAACCAAACCAATTTCAATTTCCTGATGCCCCGGAACATCATGCAACTGATCTTTTCCCGGCCCAAAAATTTCACAGATTAAATCTGCATTTTTAAGGGCAATATTTAAAAAGGATCTTTTACCGGTTGCCTCAAAATGTGCAACAGCAGCTTCGTACATATGACCGACATTATATAATTCATGACTTTGTTTCAGCATCGACCAGCGAGATTCGCCGGCATTCGTGATCAATGTGTCCGGATTGATGGTTCGGGCCGTATATAAATAACCGTCCGATTCCTGAGCAGCCCCAATTAGTGCTATAATGCTATCCAAATAATGTTCAAGAACCGGATCAGGATAAGTGCTTAATGAATAAGCCGCTCCTTCCATCACTTTGTAAACATCAGAATCATTGTATCTGATCCCTTTGAAAGAACCCTTTTTTATTCCCCCGGCCACCGCGAAATTATCGATACGGCTCGTTTCCTCGCACTTTTGAAAATCGTATGGGATGGTAATTTTTCGATTTGTTTCCAGCCTTTGGAGCCAAAATTGATCTGTTAATTGAACATCTGCAAAAGAG
>CAYNTB010000154.1:5516-5932 GCA_964399905.1 uncultured Bacteroidales bacterium
CGGTTGCAAGCACTTAAGAATAATAGTGCAAAGCATAAGATTGCAATATTTTTCATGATCGGACATTTATTTCAAGAATGTAATTTACCATCATTCGTTAAAAAATCCTAAGAAGCACTTAAATAGTTACACACAATTTTGAAGATATTTGTTAAAATGATGCATAAAAAAACGGCAATATTCACATAACAGTCAGGGATTTAAAAAAGAATGGCCCACTGGTTTCCTGAGAAACACACACTCGTATACGTTTTTACGATCAGACTTAGAACCCTGATTTCATATCGTGATAAAACCATATTATTTTCTTACATTTACGCTTGTATTAACCTTTAATGTACGAACATGAAATTAAAAAAACATCTGATTTTAGCTTTGGTTTTTATGGCAGGAATTAGCCTTTCGACCAATGCACA
>CAYNTB010000155.1:0-1301 GCA_964399905.1 uncultured Bacteroidales bacterium
GGAGTTCCGGTAGTGGCTTCAAATGTGGGGGGAATACCCTCAATAATAAAACATTCAGCTTCTAAACCAGTAAATTTTTTTTTGTGGATTCTAGCATACAAAAATAAGATGTATTCAAACATGTATATAAAAATAAATTTGATAGATTTACAGATAGTTAAATTCAGTTAGCGAAAACAAAATAGAGTATTAGAAAATTTAAACTTATACTAAAAATAATTACCATGAGATTTACAAAAACCAGATTCCTGTTTTCAATTATTTTGATGATGGCAAGTATGATCCTTTTTGCCCAAAAATCACAACATCCCATCACCATTTCTGACCTGCTTAATATAAAAACTGTCGGAAATCCTCAAATAAGTCCTGATGGACAATGGATTGCATTTACAGTGTCTGAAATTGACCTTAAAAAAGATAAGTCCGAAACAAGAATCTGGATGATCCCTTCAAACGGTGGAGAAGCAATCCCCATGACTGCCAAAGGATATTCAGCCAGTCAGCCCAGATGGAGCCCTGACAACAAATATCTCTCTTTTCTGGCTTCCAAGTCTGAAGAAAAAACACAGGTTTGGACCTTGAATCGCATGGGAGGAGAAGCCCAGCAATTGACCAAAATAAAACAGGGAGTTGGTGGACATGAATGGGCTCCAGATGGAAGCCGGCTTGTATTAAGCATCACTGACCCAAAACCTGAAGAGCTGACTGAAGATAAAGAAGATGATAAAAAACTTAAACCTTATGTGATTGACCGTTTACAATTTAAACAAGATTATCAAGGTTATCTGGATCGTTACCGTACACATCTTTATATTTTTACTCCGGGCGATACTTCTGCCATTCAAATTACCTCAGGCGATTTCGACGATTCAAATCCCAAATGGAGCCCCGATGGAAACTCCATTGCTTTTGTAAGTAATCGAACCGATAATCCCGATGGCAATACCAATACCGACATCTGGATCGTAAATGCCAATAATACCGATAAAGGAAAAACCTTGCTTCAAGTCACAAGCAATCAGAATTCAGATGGGTCACCAGCCTGGAGCCCCGATGGTAAATACCTTACTTATACAACTGTGCTTGATAAGGAAGCCATGTGGTATGCAACGCAAAAGCTTGCAATTATTCCTGCTACCGGAGGGCAATGTAAAATATTAGCCAACGAGCTTGACAGAAACATTAGCAAGCCCCGCTTTTCTGAAGATGGAAAAAATATTTATTTTTTGGTTGAAGAAAGCGGCACCAGTATTATTGCAACAATTGATAATACGGGCAAGAACTTTAAACGGCTTATAAAG
>CAYNTB010000155.1:1352-5889 GCA_964399905.1 uncultured Bacteroidales bacterium
TTCAGATTATTTATTGAATGGAGCACGAATTTTTTCATTGCTGGGGAATAGTAATCAAACTGACGAAATTTATAAGCATGAAAATGGTTCAAGCACTCAACTGACCCATGTTAACGACAAGTTATTGTCACAAGTTAAAAAACCACTTATTGAAAAAATAAATTTCAAAAGTGCAGATGGAACTTCTATTGAAGGTTTTGTTGTAAAACCAATTGGATTTGATCCTGCAATGAAATATCCGGCCATCTTATGGTTACATGGAGGTCCGGTAAGTCAATACGAATTCTCGTTCCATTCGATAGCCCAGCTATACGCCGCAAATGGCTATGTAACATTATTGATAAATCCACGGGGTTCATCCGGTTATGGGCAAGCATTTTCACAGGCTATTTTTGCAGATTGGGGCAACAAAGATTTTCAGGATGTGATTGCAGCTGTTGATTATGTGATAGATGCCGCTTATGTTGATCCAAACAGATTGGGCGTTGGAGGATGGTCATACGGAGGCATTTTGACTGATCATGTCATCACTCAAACAGATCGTTTTAAGGCAGCCATCTCAGGAGCCAGCGAAGCATTGTATCGTACGAACTATGGCCATGATCACTATCAGCTAACCTGGGAATTGGAACTCGGTCTTCCCTGGGAGAATGCGGAAGCATGGGAACGAATTTCACCTTTTAATAAAGTAGCCAAAATCAACACTCCTACCCTCTGGATTGGCGGAAGTGATGACTGGAATGTACCCATTATAAATTCAGAGCAAATGTACCAGGCCATGAAACGTCTTGGAAAAGAAACCCAACTGGTTGTTTATCCGGGTGAACATCATGGAATTAGAAGACCATCATTTGTTAAGGATCGGTATGAACGATTTTTGAAGTGGTTTGAAACTCATATTAAATAAATCATCCATATAACGCTCATTATATGAATAAGATAAAATGGGTTCTGCCTGTGATTGTTCTTTCTCAATTCAGCTGCACTTCACTCTGGTTTGCCGGAAATGCGGTAATGGGCGATCTTGCGAACACCTATCATTTAGGCAGCAGTGCATTGGGCCACCTAACTTCTGCCGTGCAGTTCGGATTTATTACGGGCACACTTATTTTTGCTTTACTAACCATCGCCGATCGTTTTTCACCCTCATCTGTTTTTTTCTTGAGCGCACTTGCAGGCGCCCTATTTAATTTGGGAACCATCATCGAAGGAAATGTTTTCGCGAGTCTGATGATGTTTCGTTTTATGACCGGATTTTTTCTTGCCGGAATATATCCTGTGGGAATGAAGATCGCAGCAGATTACTACAATAAAGGACTTGGTAAATCATTGGGATTCTTGGTCGGTGCCCTTGTAATCGGAACTGCTTTCCCTCATTTATTAAAATCGTTTACTTCGGAACTTCCCTGGCGTCTTGTGCTGATATTAACTTCATCTATTGCAGTGCTAGGTGGGCTTTCGATTTTATTATTCGTCCCTAATGGGCCATACATAAAATCAGGTTCTAAACCCGATTTGAGCAAATTGTTTAAAGTATTTAAAAATAAAAACTTGCGATCGGCTGCATTTGGGTATTTCGGACATATGTGGGAATTATATACTTTTTGGGCGTTTGTGCCAATTATGCTTATAACATATACAAGTCTGCATCCCGAATCCAAAATGAATGTTCCACTGCTATCCTTCCTGGTTATTGGATTGGGTGGGCTGGCATGCATAATCGGTGGCTATATTTCTGAAATAATCGGAACTAAAAATACAGCTTTCATTGCATTGCTTATGTCGGGTATCTGTTGTTTACTTTCACCGCTTGCATTTTATGCCGGATCAGGTATTTTCTTTATTGCTTTCCTTATTTTCTGGGGGCTTGCCGTAATCGCTGATTCTCCGTTATTTTCAACCTTAGTTGCCCAGAATGCGAATGAAGACTCGAAAGGCACCGCATTGACAATCGTTAATTGTGTTGGGTTTTCGATAACGATTATTAGTATTCAATTGCTTAATATCCTAAAAGAGGTTTTAGATCTGAGGTTTATTTATATGATTCTGGCTGTGGGGCCTGTATTAGGCTTAATTGCACTTTACGATAAAAAAGAAATGAAGGCATTGAAATCTTAATTTAACAGAGCATTGGATCATCAATTTACAGTCTCATAAAATCTAAACAGTGAATAAAGAAATTCTGAGGATTGCCATCCCAAACATCATCAGCAACATTACCATCCCATTACTCGGCATGGTCGATCTTGCAATTCTGGGTCATTTGGAATCCGGAATTTACATTGGGGCGGTTGCATTGGGAAGTATGATTTTTAATTTTATTTATTTTGGTTTCGGATTTTTGCGCATGAGTACTTCGGGTTTTACGGCCCAGGCTTTCGGGGCAAAGAACAGCACCGAAATTACACTGACTCTCAGCCGTGCTGTTACGGTTGCACTAATGGGCAGTTTGCTGATATTAATGATACAATATCCCATTGCCTGGCTTGGCTTTAAATTAATTTCAGGAAGTCCTGAAGTTGAATTACTTGCCAAGCAATATTTTCACATCCGTATATTTGCGGCTCCGGCTGCCATCAGTTTATTTGCCATTACCGGTTGGTTCTTAGGTATGCAAAACGCCCGTTATCCCATGATCATTGCGATCAGTATCACCTCACTCAATTTACTTTTCAACCTGATCTTTATTTACGGTTTTGGAATGAAATCGGATGGTGTGGCCTGGGGGACTTTACTGGCACAATATTCGGGATTGTTACTGGCAGGCATTCTGTTTATGAAAAAATACCGCTCCTATCTCAAATACTGGACTTATGAAGGAATGATCCAGCTGACTGCGCTTAAAAGATTTTTTCTGGTTAACCGGGATATTTTGATTCGTACACTCATGCTGCTTTTCACCTTATCTTTTTTTACTGCTGAATCAGCGCGGATCAGTGACCCTATCCTTGCTGCGAATACCATTCTTTTACAATTTTTCTTTATCTATTCATATTTAATTGATGGTTTTGCTTATGCCGCCGAAGCATTGGTGGGGAAATACATGGGAGCCAAAGATCATGGCCTGCTAAAATTAACCATTAAAAATTTATTTAAATGGGGATTTGGAATCAGCCTGGTATTTACACTCATTTATTTTTTAAGTGGAAAAAGCATCTTATACATCATTACCAACGATTCAAATGTTATTTCTGATGCAGGACCATACCTGATTTGGATCGTAAGCATTCCGCTCCTGACATTTGCTGCATTTATTTGGGATGGTGTTTTTATCGGAGCAACTGCTTCCTCATCTCTTCGTAATGCCATGTTGATATCTACCCTCGTCCTGTTTTTTCCGTTTTATTACCTGGTCGGGAAAGATTTTGGCAATCACGGACTTTGGTTGAGCCTGATGTTATTTATGCTTTCACGCGGATTGATACTTACACTATATTCTGGTAAAATCAAGGTGAACAATGAATAAAAAACTGTTTGATTCGATTATTTTATAATCAATTGCTTTATCATTCGTCCTTTTCTACTGGTGAACATTACAATATAAGTACCTCTTTGGAAGCCCGATACATCAAGTAAGTCTTCCAGAAAATCTTTTCGCTCCATAATACACTGTCCATTGATATTGAATATTTGTAAATCAACAGGGTCTGGAGAACTTATATTAACAAAACCATTAGCAGGATTCGGATAAATTCGTAACTCATCATTATTATCAGTATCGAAGACACCGGTTCCAACATCAGTTGTGAATGACCAAACTGGTCCTTCAGTATTTCCAACTGTGTTTTTAGCAACAACTTTCCAATAATAGGTCGTTTGGTATGTAAGGGAAGCAGGCTGATAAGAGCTTATCGGATTAACATTATTTAAAACTTTTTGTGTAGGTGGATTAGTTGTTCCAAAATATAAATCTATTTGATCTGTATTTGAGCCATTGCTCCAACTCAAAGTCGGGTTTGTTGAAACTGCCACTGATTGATCCTGAGGTTGAGGATTAGAAGGTTGGCCAGGAGGATCTGTCTGAATTCCGGCAATGGTTTTTATATAATTAATATATCCATTATCTATTTCTTCGTAGGAAATATCAAAAACACTCCAATCCAGCCCATTTAAAAAGAAATCACGAATGGTTGGATAATCTGCATGATTTTGATGCATATAATGCCAGAAGGCCTGACCATAAGAATAAACCGACATATAACCATCCGAATCAGGCATAATTTCTGCAAGGTTTGGATAATGCCCATTTTCATTTCTAAACCTTTCCAGGCCTTCTTTAAAATACCAGGCCCTGCCTTGAATATAATCATCATTTTCGCCTTCATAAGCCATAATTTCAGCCATACCTTCTGAATGGAAACTTGGGATGTCAAATAAATGGGTTACCAGGTTAAAATGAAAGGCATGGAAAAATTCGTGAGGTATTAATGTCCTGAGAGCCTCATCAAGCCCTCCCCATGAAACGGTCGGTGATAAAAAATCCAGGTTATCCCCTGACCAGGCACTACCACCATTATAATCATCCAGAATAACCATA
>CAYNTB010000156.1:0-3749 GCA_964399905.1 uncultured Bacteroidales bacterium
CAGGATTTCTGTTGAGTGAAGTTTCTCCCGCCCTGAAAAATATATTGATCGTATTTAACCCTTTTTGTAGGGATGATTTGGGGATGATGATATGCCCGTTGGTAATTTCAAAGTCGCGGTATCCATTTGCTTCAACTTCCCTTATAAAATCCGGTGAAGGACTAAAATCAAGGATCAGGGGTTGATCGGTTCGGTTCAGGTCAAAAGTGATTTTTTCAGTTGCCTGAATCGGCTGATTTATGGAATCAGGGATGATGAAATGCAGATCATATTCGGGATTTGTGATGCTCAAACTTCGATATTCTGCAATGGCTTTGGAAACGCCCCTTACAATTTCGATTTTTTTGGCCTGTTGGCAACTGCTTACTGAGAATCCAATGATAATAATTAATGCTAAGAGAGAAACTTTATTTTTCATTTCGAAATCACTTTGGTTTTACACATTAAAAGTAGCCATTTTATGGAATAAATTCTAAATTTGGGGAAATAAGAATTAAACCTAACTAAAAGGAAAAGCCATATGAATTGCCGGATTAAATTCAGCCTGATTTTTTTAATTGTTTTAACAATTGTCAGCTCAAATGTAGTTGGCCAGAAAATGGATCAGCAAAATATTGCCCAGTGGGTGCAACCTCAGCTTAAACAATCTTTTTCTGACCTAAATGAATTTCTAAAAATTCCAAATGATTCTCATTTTTTGAATCAAATCATGGAAAATATTAATTGGCTCGAATCGGCATTTCAGCAAAGGGGTTTTGAAACAAAGATTCTAAAATCAAAAGGAAACCCTGCCTTGTTTGCTCAAATTATCACCGATCCAAAATTAAAAACCGTTTTATTTTATGCCCATTTTGATGGTCAGCCCGTTGATTCTTCAAAATGGGATCAGGCAAATCCTTATATTCCGGTTTTGAAAGAAAGGGGGCAATCGGGACAGTGGAATGAAATTGACTGGAGCAGGCTGGAGGACAATTCAGTTGATGAATTACGTATTTTTTGCCGATCCTCATCAGATGATAAATCACCTATTGTGATGCTTTTATCTGCCATAGATATCTTGCATAAAAATAAGCGTAAACCTGAATTTAACCTGAAGGTAATTTTAGATGGCGAAGAAGAAATCGGCTCACCTAATTTGCCTGAAATAGTCGATCAGAACCGCGAATTGTTGGCTTCGGATATGATGCTTATTTTTGACGGGCCCCGGCATATCTCAAATCGACCAAGTATCTTTTTCGGTTGCCGCGGCCTGGCCGAAGTGAATATCACTGTTTTCGGGCCAAAAAATGCACAGCATAGCGGCCATTATGGAAATTACGCCCCAAACCCTGCTTTGAGATTGTCACAGTTATTGGCTTCTATGAAAGATGAAGAGGGCAGGGTGATCATCCCCGGATTTTATGATGGAATCAAAATGGACGAGAAGACCTTGGAAATTTTATCAGAGGTGCCTGATGATCCGATTGAAATCAATAAAAAACTCGGTATTGCTCAACCCGACAAAGTTGGAGCCGATTATCAGCAATCCTTGCAGTACCCATCTTTAAATATCAGGGGAATGGTCTCTGGATGGATAGGAGAGGAGGCCAGGACCATTGTTCCGAGTGAAGCAACGGCAAACATCGACATAAGGCTGGTGGTGGAAAGTGATCCGGACAGATTGATCGAATTGGTGAAAAATCACATCAAGGCACAGGGTTTTTATGTGATTGATCATCTTCCTAGTGATGAAGAAAGATCCAAATTTCCGAAGATTGCCATGGTTCATGGTAATTTTGAAAATCTGGCATTCCGAACCGAGTTTGATTCAGAAATCGGAAAGTGGGTGAATCGTTCATTGATAAAGGCTTTTAATGAAAACCCTGTGAGAGTCAGAACGACCGGGGGAACCGTTCCGGTTTCTGAGTTTATTAATAAGCTTGGAATAAATGCCGTGATTCTGCCCATGGTTAATCTGGACAATAACCAACATGGTCCGAATGAGAATTTAAGGCTTGGGAATTATATTGAAGGAATCCAAACCATCGTCGCTTTGCTAACCGAAAAAATTTAATTGAGCTTGCGATATGGTCAAAATATTGAATTTATGACACAAATTTATCGCATTACTGCAACCATCCTTTTTGTATTTTTAATTGGTCTGGCACAAATTAGTGCACAAGAGGAAGTGAACCTGAGGTTAAAATATCCTGAAATTTTTAAAATCAGCCCATACTCCTATGATATAAATCGTTTGGCAGAAATGGATTTGTCTGACATAAAAAATCAGGCATACAGTTTAATGTTGAAAAATGATTTTGAATCTGCTGCCCGCTTTTATCTATACATTATTGAGCATAATGCCGATGATGCGCGTTCTTATTATGATCTGGCAAGATGCTATGCCTATATGGGGCGGGCTAATTATGCGGCAAGTTTTTTGATCCTTGCCGTCAATAATGGGTTCAATAATTTTACTTTTATACAGGAAGATGAAGCTTTTAAATCCTTGCAGCAAAATCCTGATTTTTTCAAGCAGTATCAGGCTGTGTTGGATGCCGGTAAACCATTGGGGCAAAACATTTATGTTAAATGCGAAAAACTTATTAAATGCAGGCTGCTGCTGCCTGAAAATTATGATCCGGATGTGTCTTACCCCTTAGTGATTGGGATGCATGGTCATGGCGGGACCACCGAAGATTTTAGCCTGGTTTGGGAAAAACTGGATCGGCATCATTTTATTTTTGTAATTCCAGAAGCCCCCTATAATGCGTTTCCCGATGGCCCTAATTCTGCAAATGCATACTCCTGGGATATTCCGGTAAGAAACCTGGAACTCTATCAAAGGTCAGATTTTCTAAGTTCCGAATTTGTTGTGAATGTAAGAAATTATGTGGCCGCCAATTATAAGATTGGTAAATCTTATTTACTTGGGTTTTCCCAGGGTGGGTCTCATGCTTATGCCACCGGAATCAAAAACCCGGATTTATTCGAAGGAATCATTGTTTTTGGATCACGTTTGCCGGATACTGAAAAGTATCCCTGGTTTTTGTCAAGTCAGGAGCTTTCTGAAGGCAATCAATTGAAGGTTTTTATTGCCCATGGAAAAGAGGATCAGTATACATATAAAAATGCAATTGAAGCCCGTAAAACATTAAAAAAGAATAATTACGAAGTAGAGCTTCAGTTATTCGATGGGGGCCACTATATAAATCCTGATGTCTTAAAGTCGGCATTAAACTGGCATCAGATTCAATAATTTAGAATAGCATCAAATCCTTTCAGCTCATAAATTACCAAAACAATCTTCTGGAATCCACAATTATATAAATCTGCGCCCATATTTTGCTGAAAAAATCGTAATTTTCAGGAAAATATTTAAAAGATGAAATTCAAAGTTTTATTACCAATTGCATGGCTTGCAATCATGGCAAGCTGCGGCCAAACAATGAATGATTTTCAGCGGGCCGAAGATCAAATTAATGAGCAGGATTTAGCGGAACATGTAATTACCCTTGCATCCGATGAATTTATGGGGCGCCAACCATTTACTCCCGGCGAGGAAAAAACGGTTAATTATCTGAAATCTGTGATGGAAGAGATGGGCCTTGAAGGGGCCAATCATGGAAGCTTTTTCCAGGATGTTCCAATGGTTGAAATCACCTTTCATCCGCCAAAAGAAATTGAGCTTAAAGCTCCTAAAGGAAAACTTGAACTAAAATATATTGATGATTACATTTTTTCTACAAGCCATGTAAAAGATGAAGTTA
>CAYNTB010000156.1:3759-4182 GCA_964399905.1 uncultured Bacteroidales bacterium
TAAGATGTTTGTGGAAACACCTGACGGTGAATTAGTATTTGATTATAAAAGTGAATTTGTCGCTTTCTCCAGGAATTTGCAAGAACCGTTGATTCTAGATGCTTCGGAATTGGTTTTTGCCGGTTATGGCATTGTAGCCCCTGAATTTAACTGGAACGACTACGAAGGATTGGATTGTAAAGGGAAAACGGTACTTGTAATTGTTAACGATCCGGGTTTTGCAACCCAGAATCCTGACTTATTCGGTGGGAATGCAATGACCTATTATGGGCGCTGGACCTACAAATTTGAAGAAGCTGCCCGTCAGGGTGCCACCGGTGTTTTGGTTATTCACAATACTGCCGGTGCCGGTTATCCCTGGCAGGTTCTAACCAATACGGCAGCCAATAAATTATTCATTCAGTCAGAAGATGGCAATTTGTC
>CAYNTB010000156.1:4208-5865 GCA_964399905.1 uncultured Bacteroidales bacterium
ATGGATGGATCAAAGATCAGGCTGCAACGAAATTATTTGAAAAATGCGGCCTTGATTACCAGGAAATGGCAGCGCATGCGCTTGAGCCCGATTTTTCGGCCATCTCACTAAATACAAAACTGGATTTTGTGATGACAAACGATTTGCGTTATGCAAATTCTAAGAACGTGCTCGGAATGGTTAAAGGCACTGATTTGTCTGATGAATGCATTGTTTATACGGCACACTGGGATCATTTTGGGATTGGACCTGCAATGGACGGAGATTCAATCTATAATGGATTTGCAGATAATGGAATCCCGGTGGCGAGCATGTTAGAAACTGCAAAAGCATTTACTGCATTAAAGCAAAAACCCAGGCGGACCGTGATATTTTTGGCCATTACCGCAGAGGAAACTGGTTTGCTGGGTTCAAAGTATTATGCGGAAAATCCGGTGATCCCGGCTCAAAAAACAGCAGCCAATCTGAATTATGAGTTGTTCATTCCTATGGGCAGAATGAAAGATGTGACCATTACCGGCTTCGGGCAATCGGAACTGGATGATTATGTGGCGGAAGCTGCCGAAGCACAAGACAGGTATATTATGCCAGAACCTTATCCGGAAAAGGGCATGTACTATCGTTCCGATCATTTTAGCTTTGCACAGGTTGGGATTCCATCACTTTTTGTAAAGGGTTGGTCAGATCATCGGGAAAAAGGAAAGGAATATGCAAAATCAATTGTGGATTTTTACTGGGCCAATACGTATCATAAACCTTCAGATGAATACAATCCGGAAACTGCAGATTTTTCAGGAAATGTAGAAGATGCCAAACTTTTCTTTAAAATAGGTTATAAGCTTGCGATGGAAGACAAATTTCCTAAATGGTCCGATCATTCAGAATTCAAAGCCATTCGCGAAAAATCATTAAATGAATAAGAAACAAGAACATCAGTTGTTCCCGGTTGAAGTTCTGGAGCTCAAAGAAATTTCGACCGGTATTTTTATTTTATCCTATAAAAGGGAAGATGATTTTTTGGCCGGACAGGTTATTGCCATCACTGATGAGCCAAAAGACCAACCCCGGCTTTATAGTATTGCCAGTGGTGTGAATGAGAAAGAAGTCCGGATTTTGTTTAACAGGGTTCCCAGGGGAAGATTAACCGAAAAACTGGTAAATCTAAAGCGGGGCGATCAAATTTATGTCTCCAGGCCATTCGGAAAATTTACCGGGACAACCGAGCCGGCCTATTGGATTGCTGCGGGAACGGGAATTGCACCTTTTGCTTCTATGTTTTACTCCAGCCTCGCGAATGGAAAAATTCTTATCCATGGCGGTCGAACCCTGGATTCATTTTATTTTAAGGAGGATTTTTTAAAGGTGCTTGGAAAGAATTACATACGTTGCTGCTCGCAGGAGCATGCTCCGGGTATTTTTAACGGTCGGTTGACAAGCTATCTTAAATTGTGCAATGATTTGTCGAAAACGCATAAATATTATCTTTGCGGAAGTGCTGAAATGGTTGTTCAAAGTAGGGATATTCTTATCAGTAAAAATATTCCTTACGAAAATATTATAGCAGAAATATATTTCTAATGCAAAAAGAGATGCTTTTTGGAAAAACGCTGGAAGAACTTGAGAAGATTGTTTTGAGTCTTGGTTTACCCAAGTTTAC
>CAYNTB010000157.1:0-361 GCA_964399905.1 uncultured Bacteroidales bacterium
AAAACCTGTTCCTGTTGTTCGGTCGATTTGAGCCCCTGTTCTTCAACAACAGCATTTGCGGGTTCAATTATTTTAGCCGGTTCTTCAATTGCCTGTTTCTGTTGGCAACTAACCACAAAAACAGTGATTAATATTGCCATAACAGGCACCGCCAGCAGAAATTTAAGCCTGGCGAACTTTTTTGATTGCATTTTTGTCATCATAATAAATCGTTTTTTAATGAGTGATTGATTGAAATTATTTGTGAGGTCGTTTAGCTGTAAGCCGACCGCCTGATTTAACAATAAATGCTGGTAACTTATTTTATTCATTCCCTTTGATAAAATGCCTTCATCGGCCAGATATTCATGAATTCCTTTTA
>CAYNTB010000157.1:371-5844 GCA_964399905.1 uncultured Bacteroidales bacterium
CAGGCTATGCCGCTGACTGATGTGTATTTTTTCGTGGGCCAAAATGCTGTCCAGGTTTTTATCCTTCAGATTTTGCTCATTTAAAAAGATGAAATTAAAATAGGAGAAAGGTGAATACTTTGTATTTATTTTAACGATGCTAAGCCCGTGAGATTTTGTCACTCCATATTTTCGGATAAAATATGCCAGTTGCAACAACTGGAAAGCAAAACGCAATAAAAATATGGATGCACCAGTAAAGTAAACAATAGAAATGGTTTGATACAGATTCAGATTTTGGGCCACCCCTGTTTCAATTTTCTGGGCAGTAACGGTTATTGATTCTAAAGCAACAACGTACACCACTTCCGGGTTTTCATAAAAAACAGGAACCTTAAACATTGGTAAAATAAATGACAGGATGATTGAGCCGATCAGGTAAAAACGATTGGCCGTAAAAAAAGTATCCTTTCTTAAAAAGAACCAATAAATAAGATAAAGCGCAGCGAGGCAAAGTGCGGATTGAATTAAATAAATGACAAAAGCATCCATTTTATCAGGTTTTTAATTTTCTTTTTGTTTTTTTATCTCAGCATCCATCAGGTTTTTTATTTCCTCCAGTTCCTCAATACTTAAATTGTTTTCTTTGGTGAAGAAAGAAGCCAGGGCCTGGTATGAATTACCAAAATAATTTTTCATAAATCCTTTAAAATAATTTTTGGTGTATTCAGGTTTACTAACCAAAGGATAATATTCGTGGGTTTTACCATATGCCGTATGCCCCACAAATCCTTTTCGTTCAAGTATTCTTACAATCGTAGAAACCGTATTATACGCAGGTTTTGGTATTGGCAGTTTTGCCAGTATATCATTTACAAAACCTTTTTCTATTTTCCACAGAATTTGCATTATTTGTTCTTCGGCTTTTGTTAATTCTTTCATCTCTTTCTTTTTGATTAACAACTAATGATTTAGTTTTTTATTTTACAATATTAACTAATTATTTAGTTGAATGCAAGTTTTTCATAAAAAAAACCGAAATCTATTTTAATTTGGTTTCGGTTTTTTAAACAAAACGACTCAATATTCACTAACCATCTGTCAGTATTTTTATTTTATCTTCCATGGTGAGTCCGCTTACAACTTCAATATTGATACCATCCGAAATTCCGGTGGTCAGATATTTTTTCTCAAATTGCTGGGGTGCCACTTCAACTTCAACGAAAATGCTGTCGCCCTCAAAAGTGAGCAGGCTTTCCTGGATGGCCATCACTTCGCCAAGAGTTTGTTCCAGCACAATTGCTGCATTGGCACTATAACCGGCCCTGATAAACTGATCATCCCTGAGTTCAACATTTGCCTTAATTTCAAACTGGATGGCACCGTTTTCTTCAACACCTTTTGGGGCAATATGTTCGAGCACTGCATTAAACTTTGTATCATCAATCGCACCCACTGTTAAAATTAATGACATTCCCTCTTTAATTTTTCCAACTTCAGTTTCGTCAATTTTACCCACAAATACCATATCGTTCATATCGGCCACCGTTGCAATGGTTGTTCCCGGATTGAAAGTATTTGACTCAATTACAGAATTACCAACCTCAACCGGAACATCCAGAACCATCCCATCAACTGTTGACCTCACCAATGTGTTGGTGCCTGTTTTCGAATCTTTTACCTGTCCTTCTTTTATCAGGGCCAAATTATTTTCTGCTGATTTTAATTCAGTTGTGGCGGTTTTATATGTCAGATCTGCATTTTCAAAATCACTCTGCGAAATCACCCCTTGATCCAATAAAAGTTTCTGGCGCTCATAGTTAATACTTGCATTTCGTAAATTGATGTTGGCCTGGTTCACCCGCGATTCGGCATTGTTCAAATTAATCATATTGGGTATGATCCTGATTTTTGCAATCAGATCCCCTTTATTGATTTTTTCTCCTTCTGCAACATACAATTCTTCAATAATTCCGGATACCTGCGGAACCAAATCAATTTCTTTACGCGGCACCACCGATCCGGTGGCCACCGTTTGCCTGACAATGGTCATTTTTTCAGCCTGTGTTGTGCTATAAACCACCGGTTCTTCTTTTGATTTATTATACAGGAAATAAATGGTATAGCCAAAAACGGCCAGTACAACAATCCCTAAAATTATTTTTATTATCGTTTTCATTTTTTATGGTTTTATCAATTATTATTCATCATGTAATGCCTCTATGGGTTTAATTGCCACGGCTCTTCTTGCCGGTATAAAGCCTGCAAAAATTCCGGAAACAACCAAAAGTATGAGTGCTGTTAATGCTTTTTGAAAATCAATGGACGGGTTTGAAAACATATCGGTATCTGCCCCGGCCTGGTTCATGGCATAACTGATCAGCTCAAGTAAGCCAACCCCGAGGCTCAGGCCAACATATCCGGCAATGATTGTTAAAAACACCGACTCCTGAACAACCTGAACAATAATTTTTAAGGGGGTTGCACCTACCGCTCTTTTGATCCCAAATTCTTTGGTTCTTTCTTTAACAACAATAACCATGATATTGCTTACGCCGATCACACCTGCCATCAAGGTTCCAATGCCGACGATCCATATCAATCCGTCAATTCCGTTAAACAACATTTCAAATTCATTAAATTCCTGCTCCAGGTTTTCGGAATTAAAGGCCCTGTTATCATCCGGATGAATGTTATGCCTTTCTTTTAAAATAGCTTCAACTTTTTGCTGCAAAACGCTTGCAGAAACACCATCCTGGGTTGTTATGGCATAACCGGCACTTACTTCGTTGCCCAAATTAAAAGTTCGTTGAGTTGTTGTTAGCGGCAGATAAATAACCTGTTCATCGAATTCGCCTCCATTATTGCCAGAGCGATAAGATTTAAACAGACCCACAATTTTAAAATACACGCCATTAATTCTTATATACTGTCCAATCGGGTCTTCGCCCTCATCAAACATTTCTTCATAAACACGGTAACCAATGTCTGCAACTTTTCTTAATTCAAGAATGTCCGTTTCATTAATAAACCTGCCCTGCACAAATTTCATTGGGTTGATTAAATTGGTGGCCGGATAGTCGCCCATAACCTGAAAACTGCCGACTCTTTCGCCACGCACAACATTGTTTACCGTACTTCCAAATCCGGTCGTTCTGGGTGCCAGATATTTAATTTCTTTGACCCTATCAAGTAATACTTTCGTGTCTTCATTGGTAAAACTAAAGGTTCTCCCCTTGGGAAATCCTTTATAGGAGATTGATGTTCGGTCGGGATTAATAAACACACTGTTTGTAGCAAGTTTTCCAAGGCCCGAATAAGCGGCGTCTTTGAGGCCCTTGCCTGAGCCCAACATTATGACCAACATAAAAATGCCCCAAAACACACCAAAGGCAGTAAAAAAGGTACGTAGCTTATTTTTTTTAAGTGTTAAAAAAATTTCCTGCCATTTATCGATATCTATCAGTTTCATTTTTGTTGTTTTATTCGTCGCGCAATGCAATTACGGGTTTTACACTAGCAGCTTTCCGAGCCGGGACAAATCCGGCAAATGCTCCTGCAACAATCAAAACAATGGTTGCCCCAATAGCCACTTCAAAATTGATTTCAGGGTGGGAGAAAAATTCGATGTCGGGCAGGGTATTTGAGATCAGCTCCAGCAATCCGACACCTAACACCAGCCCGATATAACCTGCAAAAGTTGTTATCAAAACCGATTCCTGTAAAATCAGGCTTACCACCGACCAGGGGGTTGCCCCCAATGCTTTTCGCACCCCAATTTCTTTGGTGCGGTCCTTTACCACAATCATCATAATATTGCTAACGCCAACAATCCCTGCGATGATGGTTCCCATCCCGATAATCCAAATAAACAGCCTGATATTTCTGAATAAATCCAAAAACATTTTAAAATTCAAAACACCATTATCCACATTGATGGCCCTTCGATCTTCGATGGCAAATTTGTGCCTGTTTGCTAAGTATTTTCGGGCCTCATCCGCTACTTTAATACTTTCGGGTATATTTGCCTCATCGAAAACCAGGTAGATAGAAGTCATTTCATTGGCACTGCTAAAAATTCCCTGGGCAGTTGTAATGGGCACATACACCCTGTTAAGCACACTTTCTCCTCCCAAATCATCAAATACGCCCACTACTTTAAATGAAAAGTTATTGATGGTCAGATATTCATTAATCGGATCAAAACCTTCTTTGAACAAAGCTTCTTTAACAAGCCGTCCGATAACGATTACTTTCCGCTTTTCATCAATATCTTTTTTGTTGATAAATCGCCCGGAGGTTACGATGGAAGCCGCAACATATTGATAAGGCGGGTGAATTGCATAAATATTGAAATTCCCGTATTCATTTTTATAAGATACCGGCAATGAGCCGGCGATTGTGAAGCGACCTGTACCCCGATCAACATCCTGAATTTTGATGAGCTGTTCAAAATCTTCATTTGTAAACGACAATAAGCGACCTGCCTGCATTCCTTCGTGGGCAATTGAAGTGGTTCCACGATGTATTCCAATAATGTTGGTACCATCATCTTCAAATTGGCGCCGGACCCCATTTTCGAGTCCATAACCGGAGCCCAGTAAAACAATGAGCATAAAAATACCCCAGGCCACACTAAAGCCTGTTAAAAAAGTACGAAGTTTGTTTTTCTTAATCGTACTGAATATTTCCTGCCATTTATCAATATCGAACATCTCTTTGTTTTGGTTTAAACACTTATTAATTGTTTTTTCCGATATTCTTTCAATTCTCCGTTGAATATATCCTTTTCGATAAGCCCGTCCTTAAGCCGGATGATGCGGTCTGTGCGGTTTGCAATATCCCTTTCGTGGGTTACGATCAACATGGTAATCCCTTCTTTATTCACTTCCTTTAAAATATCCATCACCTCCATTGAGGTTTGTGAATCAAGGGCTCCGGTAGGTTCGTCGGCCAAAATAACTTTTGGGTTTGAAATTAATGCCCTTGCAATGGCCAATCTTTGCTTTTGTCCGCCCGATAATTCGTTCGGCAGATGTTCGGCCCATTCAAGCAGTCCCATTTTTTCAAGATATTCCAGGGCCAGTTTATTTCTTTTTTTTCGTCCAATATTCTGGGGCGCTGTCGGCGGTGGCCCTCACCGGTGGCGCCGTCCTGTTCTGGCAGCGCGACGGCGTCGGGCGCGTCCAGGGCACGTTCCCGCAGGTGCCGGCCGCGAACGACTTCTACCGCTGGTCGATGCGCCTGCTCGACGTGGCGGCGGTCGAGGTGACCGCCCGCGTGCAGCGCGGTTCGCTGGCGTCCTACCTGTCGACGATCCTGACCGTCTTCGTGATCGGGGTCGGCGGCACCCTGATGCTCATGCCCGTCTGGCCCGCCGAGATGGCGTGGTTCGACTCCTACGGCCAGGTCGCGGTCGCCGTGGTCACGTGCGTGGCGGCGGTGAGCCTGATCGCCGTCCTCGACTACGGCATCGGCAACCTCCGTTCAGCTC
>CAYNTB010000158.1:0-2821 GCA_964399905.1 uncultured Bacteroidales bacterium
TTCTCTATACGAAATTTTAAAGAGGCGAAAATCGAAAATCAACCTAAAAACAAGGGGGAATTTTACTTACCATGTTCGACAAGCGACTCCGCTTATCAAAACAAGTTGTTGAAGAAGTTAAAACACATTTTCAGCAAATGGTTTTCGATACGCTCATCAATCGCAATACGCGTTTAAGTGAAGCTCCAAGTTTTGGCGAAACAATTATTATGCACGATGCAGACAGCACAGGAGCCATTAATTATTTAAACCTGGCACGTGAGATTTTGCAAAACAATGAAATGACTAAAGTAGACGAATCAGAAAAACAAATAGACCTGGAGAATGAAACCTAAGAAAAAAGCATTGGGCAGAGGTTTAGATGCCATCCTGCAAAGTCCTGACACTGATATCACCTCAAACGATATTTCAGGTAATTACGTTGTTGGAGCCATAGCAATGATGGACATTAATATTATTGAAACCAATCCGTTTCAACCCCGATTGGAATTCGATGATTTCGCCATTGAAGAACTCGCAAAATCCATACAGGAGCAAGGGATCATACAACCGCTGACCGTCCGAAAGCTTGGATATGACAGGTATCAGTTAATTTCAGGTGAAAGAAGGTATCGAGCTGCAAAACTCTCAGGTTTAACAGAAGTTCCTGCATATGTGAGGGTAGCCAATGATGAACAAATGCTTGAACTTGCCCTGGTCGAAAACATACATCGTGAAGACTTAAATGCAATTGAAATAGCGATCAGCTATAACAGGCTTATCGAAGAATGCAACCTGACCCAGGATCAGTTAAGTGACAAAGTTGGTAAGAACAGGACCACCATCTCTAACTATATCCGCTTGCTCAAACTTCCGGCTGAGTTGCAAATAGCCCTTAAAGATGACCAAATCAGTATGGGTCATGCTCGGGCTTTAATCAATATCTCCGATGATGAAACAAAATTACGTATGCTCAAAAAAATTATTGAGCAAAACCTTTCTGTTCGACAAGTAGAAGAAATGGTCAGGGCAAATGCAAAACCCTCCTCAAAAAGCAGTAAAAAAATTCAATTACCGGAAGAATACCTTCAAAACAAAGCGCAATTAATTGATTTTTTTAATACAAAAGTCGATATCAAAAGAAACGGAAATGGATTGGGCAATATCATCATTTCATTTGATTCGGACGAAGATTTCAGAAGAATTTTAAAACTCATTAAATCCTAATGTAAATACTTCTTACTTTTGAATTTTATTTCTAATGTAAATATGAATGATTCAATTTAATGTGAGAAAGCGAAAAACTTCTTTTCTAATTCTTTTTTGTTTACTCGTTTTTTTAACGAACACCTTTGCTCAGGCTCCGGCAATTAGCGAAATTAAAGTCAAAAAAGAACATTCGGCTCATAAAGCAACCATATATTCATTTATACTGCCCGGCTTGGGCCAGGCATATAACAGAAAATACTGGAAGGTTCCGATCATTTATGCAGGTTTTGGTTTTCTCACCTATATGATCATCACCAATAAAACAGAATATAAGGCCTATAAAGCTGCTTATGAATTTGAACCTGTGGATGAAAACGACCTGCCCCCAAACGATTATTATAATCAATATTCCAAAGAACAACTCCAAAACGTACGCGATTATTATCGCATGAATATGGAACTCAGCTATATATTGAGTGGGTTCTGGTATCTTCTGAATGTTGTGGATGCCAGTGTGGATGCCAATTTGTTCGATTTTAAAGTGTCGCCGGACCTGACCCTAAGGCTGGAACCCTATATATACAATCAGCCGTTTACAAACAAGGCTATACCTGGGATTACGATGCAGATAGGTGTTCCGGGCGTTTTTGGATTTAAGTAATTTTAAGAACATTCCTTGCTTTATTAACAACTTTTAACACCATATTTTTAAAACTTTTGTAATTTCGCCACATCATCAAATCCTTGTATTATGTTGTTAATGTTCATCCTTATTCCACTGTCATTTACACTTCCAACTATTTTCGGTTATCAATTGTTCGAAAAAGCAGGTAAGCCTGGATGGAATACTTTTATTCCATTTTATAATTTATATGTTTTTCTTCAAATCATTAAAAAACCCATTTGGTGGTACATCTTCCTGTTGATCCCTTTTATAAATGTATTTGTATATATGTTGATGATCGTGGAATTACTGAAATGCTACGGAAAATTTAGCTTACTTGAGCAAGGAGTTGGTGTACTTTTTCCGTTTTTTTACCTTCCTTATCTGGGATTTAACCCTCACAGTAAATTTACCGATCCTGCGGATATGGAGGAACGTAAAAAGAGTTTTGTTCGGGAATGGGTTGATGCCATTATCTTTGCAGTAATTGCTGCTTCGATTATCCGAATCTTTATTTTTGAGGCTTATTCGATCCCAACTTCATCGATGGAAAAAACCCTCATGATCGGCGATTTTTTGTTTGTAAGTAAAATAAGTTATGGCCCAAGGGCACCCATGACACCCATCGCATTCCCATTTGTGCATCACACACTTCCCTTAACAAAATCAACCAAATCATATGTCGAATGGATCAAATTACCCTATTTCCGTTTTCCTGGTTTTACAAAAGTAAAAAGGCATGATGCCGTAGTTTTCAATTTCCCTGACGGGGATACACTTTCGGTAAAATGGCAAAGTAATATCAGCTATTATTCGATGGTACGAGACTATGGCAGGGATCGGGTCAGAAGCGATAAATTAAATTTTGGCGAAATCATTGACAGGCCACTGGATAAAAGAGAGAACTTCATAAAACGCTGTATGGGCATGCCAGGTGACAATCTTGAAATTATCGACCGACAGGTATAT
>CAYNTB010000158.1:2831-5823 GCA_964399905.1 uncultured Bacteroidales bacterium
GACTCAGACAATTTAAATACAAAGTCACAACCAATGGTACAAGATTCAATCCGCGGGTAATAGAAAAACTAGATATTACCGAAGATATTACTTCCGGGAATATTGGTGAATATTATATGACATTAACCGATGAGGCAGTCGAAGCCATGAAGGGATTTGCCAATGTTATCTCAATTGAACCGATCATTGAAAGTAAAGGGATCAGGGATCCCAACATTTTTCCACATGATACCATACATAAGTGGAACTTTGATAATTTCGGGCCTATCCATATCCCCAAAAAAGGTGAAACGATTGAACTGAACATGAAAAACATTTCACTCTATAAACGAATCATAAGTTCGTTTGAAAAAAATCAACTGGAAATAAAGGATCAAAAAATCTTTATTAACGGACAGCAGGCAAGCGACTATACCTTTAAAATGGATTATTACTGGATGATGGGCGATAACAGACATAATTCGGCCGATTCAAGAGTATGGGGGTTCGTTCCGGAAGATCATATTGTGGGTAAAGCCTCATTGGTATGGTTCTCACTCGATCCGAACAAATCACTGTTTGATGGAAAGATCAGGTGGAATAAAATTATGCGAACCGTAAAATAGTACGGTAAACCCAATTATTTTTTACTTAACTTCAAGTTTTATAATGATCTGCAATGACAGATCAAATCAAATATTTTTTTAATTAAATCATAAAATATGTCATTAAAAGCAACAATTAAAACGGCCAAAGGAAATATGGAAGTCGCATTTTTTGAAAAAGATGCGCCTAAAACTGTCGCCAATTTTATTGCCTTATCGGAAAAAGGGTTTTATAACGGATTAACATTTCACCGGGTTATTCCTGATTTTGTGATCCAGGGAGGATGTCCTGACGGAACAGGTGCCGGAGGACCCGGTTATAATATCGATTGTGAACTGGATGGCGAAAACCAATATCACGACCGTGGTGTGCTTTCAATGGCACATGCAGGCAGAAACACAGGTGGATCGCAATTTTTTATTTGCCACAACCGAAAAAACACCCAACATCTTGATCGAAATCATACTGTATTTGGAAAAGTTGTAAGTGGACTGGAAGTTATCGACCTCATCAGACCAGGTGATCAGATCATAGAAATTGTTGTTGAAAAATAAAAACATTCATACTTCTCAAAATAATTATTGAATGAAGACGATTATTCGCTTTGCAACATTGATTTCATTTCTTTTAATGCTGGTTATCAATGTTAACGCCCAGAATTCTTTCACAGGCCGAATCATTTACCAGATTTCTTATGAAGGCCTTGGATTTAATGAATCAATGAAATCAATGTTGCCAGGCGATATGACCTTGACGCTGGGAAATAATAAATCGAAAAGCAGCATCAGCACTGCAATGGGCGATCAGTCCACAATTTTCGACAGTGAATCAAAAACCATGATTAATTTACTCGATATTATGGGTAAAAAAATTGCACTCAGAAAATCAATGGAACAGCTTGAAATTGAGCGTAAAAAATACCCTGGCTTAAATACGACATTAAGTAACGACACAAAAGAAATACTTGGTTATACTTGTAAAAAAGCAATAGTTACGGTCAATGCAGCTGATTTGAGCGGTCCTGACACCTTCACGGTTTATTATACCACCGAACTTGGTAATCTTCAAAATAATTATAACGACGCCCTGTTCCATGAAATTGAAGGAGTTATGCTTGAATATGAAATAAATACACGCGGTCTATTGATGAAGTTTCTGGCAAGCAATATTGTTAAAGAAGACATTCCTGAATCTGAATTTTCTATCCCTCCAGATTATCAGGAAACGACCGAAGATGAATTAAAAAAGATGTTTGGAAGCGGCTTAAATTAAATTAATCTCTTTCCCCGGCATTCTTTATCATCCAACTTAACAAATCATATAGTTTTTATTACCTTTGTTTCTTCTGATATCTGAATATTCAAACTAAATGCCAAGAAGGGTAAATCAATTAAAAAGCAATTCTTTTCGGGAGCAAAAAATTAAACTGCTCAAGAAAAAGAAAAAACGGACAGCTTGGTCTTTCCGGCCTTTTGGTTTTTTCAAAAATGATAAATTTCACAGGGTATTTGGGTTTTTTCTGGTGCTGGCGTCAATCTACCTCCTGATTGCCTTTATTTCATTTTTCTACACCGGTTATATCGATTTCGACAAAATCGCATCCAACTCCTTTTTTAAACTAAATCAATATCCAGAGATACAAAACTGGACAGGGTTTACAGGAGCTTATCTTTCCAAATTTTTTATCAATGATACGCTCGGTCTTTCAGCCTTTATTCTCGTTATCAACCTGTTCGTTTATGGCATATATCTGATGGTCAGGATCAAACTCTTACCCCTCGCCCGATTATTCCGGCATTCGCTATTATTCTTGATCTGGCTACCCGTCACGCTCGGAATCATCTTCATGAATACTAACTTCTCGGTCTTTGGAGGTGTATTTGGTTATCAGGCCAACCTGATTCTCATCGAATTTATTGGAGTGCCAGGCGTCATCATCGGGATCATCTTTATTTTTTTCAGTTACATCATTATTTCATTCAATATCAGAATTAAACTGTTTAACAAAACAGATAAAAAAGAAGAAACCGATCCTCAAACAACCGGCACCAAACCTGGTTCTGACAAATACAATACCGTAGAATTTTCGGTGACCGAAGATGAAGATTTCGAACGGAAAGATTCCGGTGCTCAGACCGATGGAAAAGATGAACAAGAAATTGACGAATTCCCCGACCCTGAGCTGGAATTGACAGATGACAAACCCGATCCGGTTTCGAAAAGTGATATTGAACTGACCGTTGAACAATCAGCACGCGAAAAAAAAGATTTTAGAAACGGGGAAATCGAACATTTCGGCATCGATTCTGAATATGATCCGACCCTCGAACTGGCCAGTTACACCCTCCCTAAACTGGATTTACTTGATTCTTACCGTGAAGATGAAGTTTCAGTTCATAAAGACGAA
>CAYNTB010000159.1:0-2302 GCA_964399905.1 uncultured Bacteroidales bacterium
AAGTAGGCTGCATCCCAGTCATATTCTGCATTTTTATTATCCAATAAAGAAACATCCGGTTCGGCAAATGTACCCTTCAAATTAAGTTTTGCTTCATAAACCACAACTTTATAAATCCCGCGTTTTCTTGTTTCGGGAAAAAGTTCTCCCGTTGTTTTCAAGCTTTCCGGCAGGAAATGCGCCACGCCTTTAGTTTGTGATGAGGACAGATTTTCTTCACCCTTTTCCCTGATCGTATAAGGAATATTTAAAACCGGCCCCGCAACCACCTGTTTTCCGCCCCATTGGGCGTAAAGTTCATTTTTTACCTCTTCACTCAGTGCAATTCGTTCACGAATAACATCCTGAATTAAGAAAGAGGGGATAAGCAGCAAAATGGCAAGCACTGAAACAATGACCATTTTCAGGCTGTAACTGTTTAAAATCTGTTGAATACCTTTTGTTTCCATTATTTTAAGTTTTAAAGTACTTTGTTTTTCAAAGTTGAATGATAAAAAAATTATTGATTATTTATGAGTTCTTCGAGTGCCGAGAGATGTAGCTGGAACAATTCTTTACCCTTTGTTGTTGCCTTGTAAGTTGTACTTGGTTTTCGCCCGATAAATTGTTTCGAAACTTCTATTATTTCCTGCTGTTCCAATGCTTTTAAATGACTTGCCAGGTTTCCGTCCGTTAATTCAAGCAGCTCCTTCAGTGCATTAAAATTGAGTGTGTCGTTCACCACAAGTGCCGACATAATTCCAAGCCTGATACGGCTTTCAAATACTTTCTGAAGGTTTGAAATTGGATTTTTCACCAGAGATTATTTTCTATTTTTAATTTTTGATTTTCTATTCACTCCATTTTCTCTTTGCTCCACGCTCTTTGCTCCACGCTCCTTGCTCCATGCTCCTTGCCTCTACCTCTCATGCCTGAAATACATCACGGAACCATACACTACATGCATGACCCCAAATCCTAAGGTCCAAAGAAGGAGGCCCTGCTGAACAAAAATAATCGCCAGCAATCCCAGAATGATTTCAGTGAGGCCCAGGTAATGAATTTCACCAAAAGTGAATTTTCCGGCATTTACCAGCGATAATCCATAAAAAATAAGCATGGCAGGGGCTATCAGTTCGAATTTTTGCTGAAACACTAATATCAACACAAAAATTCCACCTGTTAGCAGCGGAATCAAAAAATATACGAGCAGGTGTTTGGTTGAATTGCTCCAAAGTTTCTGACCGGCTTTTTTGGCTTTCAGAAATGAAAAGTAAACAGCACCCAAAACAGCAAATACCAGAACCAACAAGGCATCCAATGCAAGGAAAAAACCATTGCCTGGTTCAATGACTGATTCTATATTATACATATTGCCTGAATCGAGCAGGTAAAACCAGGCTATTGCTGCACCAATTAAGGCAAACAATCCGGCAAGGATACCGGACAATCCGCTTAGTGATAAAAATTTGGACGAGCGTTCCATAATTTCACGAATGGCCTGAATATCTTCTTTGGGATCTTTTAAATTTGTTTTCATCTAAAAAGTACTTTGTATTGCAAAGTTATCTTAAAAAAATGAAAATGCAAGAGTTTTTAAAAATTTATTTAATCAGAATATTTATTAATTAGCTAAGGGAATGTGAAATTTTCAATGGGAAGAAAATAAAAGAGGCTGATCAGGAAGTACCAATTTCGTCATTCTGAACTTGTTTCAGAATCTCTTAAATGTTGGTGATATGATGCTGAAATGAATTCAGCATGACGTACGACCAACATAATTTTGTACTTGTAAATCAACCTCTTTTCTAAGTATTCTCTAAATTACTTCACATCAAAGCTTGTACTTACCGTACCCCCTTTTACTGAATCATATTTAACACTGACTTTCCCAGTACCTTTTACCAAATATTGAATGGTTCGACTTGTTTTGCCGGGATGACCGTTTCTGATCATAATACGATTCAGATCGTGCTGATCTATTTCTTCGGTAACCGGATTCAGATAATCAAAGGTTTTCGGATCGGTGATCCAGCTGGCAGAAATTACCTCCACATTTCCATCAAGGGTAAGCAGATCGGGCCTCACCACATTGTTCTGAGCGGCTTTTTCAGTAATAGTAGGAGCAACTTTCGGATTGCTGAATTCAACCCAAACCCTGTAAACGTTGTTTCCTAATTTCTCCACTTTATGATCGCCCATCTTCATCATCGGCATTTCATCGGCCTGATAAAGTGTGAACGACATATTCCGGTGGCAAAGTTCTTCATTCATAAATCTTGGAGGAACCCGGGCCCTTGTTTTTGCCCAAGGGCCACCCGTT
>CAYNTB010000159.1:2380-5350 GCA_964399905.1 uncultured Bacteroidales bacterium
AGGATGGTCGAATTCTTTCCAATCAACATACTGATCGCCAAATTCCAGATAATCATCAAAAAAGAAATCTCCTTTTTGTCCGGAGATCGGACTATTTGGATCCTGTGTTTGTTCCTGTAGTTCGGGACTTGTAAAATATTGTCTGCCGTTCCACAATTCGTTTGAGAAAGAAATCATACCGAGGCCATCGCTGGTCCAGTCGATAAAGCCTCCATGTACGGTGTACAGTCCGCTCCAGATAACAATATAGCGGTAAAATGGAAGCATGCGTTCTCCATTTTTCCCGAGTTCATCATAAAATCTGACATCAGAAGCAGGATATTCACCCAATGCTTCGGCTCCGGGTCCGCGCAGTATCATTCCGCCCGAATTATGGTAAGCCTGCACTCCGGCAATATTGGGATGGGCCATTAAAAATTTATTGATGGCATTGGCTTCGGGCAACTGAAATGGAAATTCCATCGCCCCTCTTTGTACATAATTTGGCTGCCAGTCGATTGCCCAGTTTCTGTTCGGATCATAACTACCTGGTCCATCTTCATTGATCTCTCCGTCTCCGTCATCATCAATTCCTTCCATTCCAAGCATCAGATAATCACCGGTTTCACCAAAACCTACCGGCTCCATCATTCTTTTATCATACGGATTCACCCGCATATTTCCTTTTCCGGGCATATATACCCTAATCTGCTCAATCACTCCGTTTCCATTCAGGTCATTTGGCCCGTCTTCATCATAAAGGCCATCATTGTCATCATCAACAGGCACCTGACCCGAGCGGGCACCGCCACCATCGCCTTCCATAAAATACTGACGTCCATCAGGGTTAACTGTAGGGAAAATATAAAAGACCCTTTCATTCACCAGACGCGTGATTTTATCGATTCTTCCATAGTTTTCCATTAAATACCAGATGGTATATAAACAAATTTCTCCACCCTGTATCTCATTCCCATGAATATTGGCATCGATATACATGGCTGCCTTACTTAATTCCGGTCCGGTTTCGGGATTGTTTATGGTCATATACATAATATCCTGTCCATTGTGTGATTTTCCAACAGAGCCAAGTTTCAGAAATTTAGGATATGCCTTTTCAAGCCTTTTCATATCGGTCCATAATTCATTTACATCATGCCAGCGGTTAAAATCAATTTTAACCTTGAATTGGGGATCTGAGGCGTACTGCTGAGCATAGGATACAGGTGTGATTAATGTTATTAGCATTGTAATAACAATTGCACCGGCTAATATTTTATAGATAGTTTTCACTTTTATTTCCTCCATTTTGAATTTATTAATATTTCAATTATTTCAGGTTAATAGTAATTTTATCGGTACCTGCTTTTTGAGCAACTACTTTCAATTCGATTTTATCACCTGATTTCCCCTTGACCAGCCATTCATATTTTTGACGCATGCCTGAACCTTCAAGGGCCTGAAAGAAATTGGTTTTTGCATTTCCGGAAATGATTGTTTCAGGATCAACAAGCAACTGAACCATTGTTGGGGCAACGGATCCGGCTGTAACACCCTGGCTCATGGCCGTTGGGAGAAAGCCGGTATTTTCCACCTCGGCCTTAATCCTAAATATGCCACCTCCATGGTTGACCACCTCTGTTTTGGCAATTTTAACATTTGCATATAAACCGGACAGCCAGACAACAAACTTGCCATGTGCCTCTCCAAGTTCAGCGATTTTAACTGCCGGTTGGTTGTTGATTTCATAAGGTTTGAATCCTCCGAGTTCAACTTCCCCGAATTCCGGATGCGTAAATTTTTGCCAGTCAACAAATCCCTTCATATTATTTTTATCCTGATAAGTTAGCAATTCCTTATCGATTCCGCCCTGCGAACCAACAGAAGCAGCTCCAGACGGCATTGTGCGGGCACTACCCACATTTCTACCCCCTCTTGACGGTGCTGCATCTTCAGAAGCAACTTCTTCAGAATCAATGCCCCAGCCCGGTGTTGAGAATGAAAGTACCCCATACTGAAAATATCCATACTGAAAGAATGCGCCTTTAGGATCCCTTAGCGGTGGCTGTGTTTTAATTCCGGTAATTTTTTTGTACATCTCACCGGCTTTTTTGAAATATTCAAGGTCTGCATTATTAAATGCGGTTTCCGGATTTCTGACAAATCGTTGCCGTCCGGAGGATTGTGTAGATTGTTGATCTGTTCTGCTCCTCCCCATTCTGAACATGGCAAATCTATCTGAACTTTGGGTATTTACCATTCCGACTTTTGAAGCCCCGGCAAAACTCTCATTGGCCATGCTTATCAAATCAATGCCCTTATCTGAATTAAATTGTCCCCTTGTATTCGGGGTACCGATGAGGTTATCGCTCTCTCCAAAATTCAACATTATGGCAATGTTTCGATGTTTAATGATCCATTCCATTAATGCCCTTGATTCATTTTCGCTAATCATATGCCAACCGGCATCATCATTAAAATATGGATACTCGTGCATAAAATTCCGGTTAATATCGTTACCTCCCACAGGATGCTCATTAATAAAGCCGTCATTATCATTATCAATTCCTTCCCAATAAACAGCATATTCACCTTTTTCGCCCTTTGAAGGATCGGCTTTTTTCATGAGCCTGTTTTCAGCCGGATCAATCATATACAGTCCGTTTTCATCTTTCACCCGCATCATGGTAATAAAGCCGTCATTATTCAGGTCATCCGGTCCGTCTTCATCCATTCGGCCATCATTATCCCCATCATATTCATGCAGATTGGTTTTTCTACCGGTTTTGACACTTGCGAACATTTCTTCAGCTGCATCCGGATTCATCCGGGGAACAATGTAATAAACATGTTCGTCTATACTTTTTTTAACCGCTTCATCTGTACTGTAATTTTTTAGTAAATGGTCGATGACCTTAAGTGAAATCTCGCTTCCGATCACATGATCGCCTTCAAAATACAACGCAGCTTTATTTTGTATGATCTTTGTTT
>CAYNTB010000159.1:5373-5807 GCA_964399905.1 uncultured Bacteroidales bacterium
GGATTCGCGATTGTAACAACCCACAAATCCCGCCCTTCAAGCGTTTTACCAATAGACTCAATTTTGGCAATGCCTTTGTTTTCATTTATAAGGCTTTTCAAAGCTTTGGTCATCCCATCATAATTATGATAGGCAGATAGGTCCTGCGACACAACAGCAGGTGCACATATCAACAAACCGATCATTATAACTGATGTCACAATCAACAGTTTGTGTTTAATAACAGATTTCACAATTTTATTCACTTGGGCCTCCTTTTTATATAGGTTTAATATACTGAAACTAGTCCTTTTTTCTCATAAGAAATATCAATACTTATCCTTAAACTCTTAAGTATTAAAATCAAATATATCAATTTAATTATTTGTAGTTTATTAAATTCTACATACTCATTTTTTTGGTATATCAAGCTTGGGTTTTAGTGTATTATCATA
>CAYNTB010000160.1:0-5793 GCA_964399905.1 uncultured Bacteroidales bacterium
GAACACTTCCAATGGGCATTATTGTATCCTCCCGATGACCGGTTCTCCGGCCCGTTTTTGACTGTTCCTTTATCCTGATTTTTTTTGTGGCTTCGAGCCCATCCATTTCAGGCATGGCAATATCCATTAAGATGCAATCAAAATTCGAATTGTCATAATATTTAATGGCCTCACATCCGTTATTTGCAATACTCAAATAGATATTATCTTTGTCCAGGTAGGCTGATAAAACCTTTTGATTTATAAAATTGTCTTCAACAACAAGTATTCTAAACATAACCTAGCTTTTAACCCAAACTTATTTTTAGGTCTGCTGCCAATTATATGCCAGTATGTAAATGTATTGAATTAGAGCGTTCTAGCTTTTTAGCGTAAGTTTAAGATTCTCAAAATGGACTTTCAAGTCTATAATTTGGAAAGAAATATGCTACAATTTCAGCCGCGTTGATGAAATTATTCAATTTAACGAATAAGGTTCGAAATGGTTACTGAATTTTAAAATAAAATTCCGATTTGATGAATTAAAAGTGATAAAATATAAGCAAGGAGTGTAGTATAGGTGGCCATAAATAAAGCCCATTTCCAGCCCCCTGATTCTCTTTTGATAGTTGCAATTACAGCTATACACGGGAAGTAAATCAATATAAAGATAAGGAAACCAAAAGCCGTCAGGGGTGTAAACACTTTTTGACCCTTATATTTCGAGTGGGAAAAAGTTTGTTGCTGAAGCTTTTGGGTAAGCCCTTTCGTATGATCATCTGCTCTAAGATCTGTCTGGTTCATAACCCCTAAAGTGCTTACAACAATTTCTTTGCCTGCGATTCCGGCAAGCAGGCTCACGCCCATTTTCCAATCAAAACCCAATGGAATGATCGCTGGTTCAATAAAGTGTCCAATTTGCCCCAGATATGAGTTTTCCTGTTGCAAACTTTTTTTCCTTAATTCGATCGAATCGATGAATTGCTGATGAATAATGCTGAGGTGTTCAAGTTCTGTTTGATCATCAGTAAATTCCGTACTTTTTTGAAAATTTTCGGTCTGTTGCCTGATTTGTTGTTCAAAATTTGTGTGTTCATCATTGTACCTTGGAAAATATTGCAAAGCCCAGATTATGATTGAGGCTATTAAAATAATCCCCCCCATTTTCCTGAGATATTGAGACCCTTTGAACCAGGTGTGTTTCAAAATTGATTTTGTAGTTGGCATACGGTATGGTGGCAGTTCCATCACAAAGGGCATCTCTTTTGATTTAAAAAGTGTTTTTTTGAAAATGATTGCAATGATAATTGATAACAGAATACCGATGGCATAAATGGTGAAAAGCATAAGTCCTGGACGTTCCGGGAATATGGCACCAATGATAAGAATGTATATGGGAAGACGGGCACTGCAAGACATGAATGGATTGATAAGCATGGTTACCAATCGATCATTTCTACTGCCAATGGTGCGTGTGGCCATGATTGCAGGAACATTGCACCCAAAACCCATCAGCATGGGTATGAAAGATCGGCCATGCAGCCCGATTTTGTGCATTAGTTTATCAACGATAAAGGCGATTCTGGCCATATATCCCGTATCCTCCATAATTGATATAAAGAAAAACAGGATCAGAATGTTTGGCAAAAATACAATAACACCTCCAACTCCGCCAATGATTCCTTCAACCAGCAGGTCCCTTACAATACCGGGCTCCATTAATTCGCTAATAAGTGATCCAAAATTTGACACCAGTAATTCGAGCCATCGGACAGGATAGGCACCAAGCGAAAATGTTGACTGAAACATCAGCCACATCAGGAAAATAAAGATTGGATAGCTTAAAATTTTATTGGTTAAAATATTATCGATGAGCCGGCTAGTATATCGAATATCAGTTGTGCTTTGGCTGTATGTTTCTTTAAGTGCCCCTTCGATAAAACCATATTTGTAATCTGTGATTATCGTTTCGGGTGTATCATTGAAATGGGTTTCCAGCCTTCTTATTTCTTTTTGGGCTAGATCCAGTATTTCCTGATAATTTATGCAATGTTTTCTGATGCGTTCCTGCTCGGCAGGGTCTCCTTCCAGTAATTTTATGGCAAGAAACCTCGGGGCGATGATTATGGTTAGTTTTTTGTTGTCTTCAATTCTGATCTTATCCTGTATCCGCTGTATCGACTTTTCGATATCATCACCATAATTAATATGGATATGTCTTAAAATTTCTTCTTTGTCTTCGTAAACCTGGATAATTTTATCAAATAGATTCTTTAAGCCTGTTCCTTTAGTTCCGATTGTAGGAATAAATGGAATTCCCAACATTTTGCCAAGTGAATCGTAATCAAATTTGTCGCCTTTCTTTTTGAGCTCGTCGAACATATTCAGGGCCACAACAACTTTTAAGTCAAGGTCGATCAGTTGTGTAGTCAGGTATAAGTTTCTTTCAAGGTTGGAACCATCGATGACATTAACGATAATATCAGGGATTTCATCAAATAAAAAATTTCTTACATACAGTTCTTCAGGTGTGAAACTAGTGATGGAATAAGTGCCGGGTAAATCAACAATCTTAAAAGTATATCCTTTATGCTTAAAATTTGCCTGTTTTGCATCAACGGTCACACCGCCATAATTCCCTACTTTTTCGTGTGAGTTGGATGCAAAATTAAATAAGGATGTTTTTCCGCAATTTGGGTTGCCAACCAGGGCAATGTTTATTACTTTGCTCCGATATTGCTGTGATAACTTAAGTGTGTTGTCTGACAAGGTCCCATTGAAACCCTTTTCGGTTTGTTTCGAATGCTTCTGAAGGGTTACCTCAATCAACTCAGCTTCACTGTTTCTGAGCGAAATATTGGCACCCATGATGGTGTATTCGATGGGGTTTTTGAGGGGTGCTTTTTTGCCGACAATAACTTCCTTGCCAACAACAAATCCCATTTCCATGATTCTTTTACGGAATGCTCCCCTGCCTCTTACTTTGGTTATATAGGCTTTATCACCTTGTTCTAATTCAAATAATGTCATTTTATCCCTTCAAACCAACTGTGTTAATTTAGATTGGTTCTAATCAACCGCAAAAATAATAAACATAATAACATAAAAATGGGAAATGTATTCTAAATAAGCTGAATATTTTTATGCTTATTTAGAACGAGGTATTTGAGTGGCAGATTAAAAAATAATTGATAATTGAGCAAGAGGTTTGTTCAAAATTTAAGTATTGAAGTTAAGTTTAACCGTCTTTGCTTAAATTTTCTGATATTGATTAAATAAAATCTTCAAAATCGTTTTTGGGCAAAGCGGCACTTCTTTTACTGTGGACAACTTTTAAAATATCAATAATTCGAATACCCCAATGGCTCATAAACAATGCTTTGCATTCGCTTGCAGCATTTTGCTTTGCTGCTCTGTTCCCTTTTTGATATAGTAACACAAAATCTTTTAAGTCCTGATAGATGTCGGTGAGAAGTTCAGAAATACTGGCCTTAACAGGGTCGGTATCATCAGGGCCTTCCAGGTCCAGAAGCCAGAATTCATCACGGGCAGCAATTTTTTCCCTAAGTATATTAAATGTATTTTCCCATTGTTCCGCAGTAACAAATCTTTCATTGGCTTCAGGTTCATCAATCAGTATGTCGGGTAAAAGGCTGCCTTTTAAATATATAAGGGGCAATAATTTTTGAATAAAAGGAAATAGTTCTTCGTTTGGGAATTTCTCAATTCTTTCGATAAACAGGCAATATTCATTGGCAACGGTTAACATTTCAATAACCGGCTTTGAATAGGCCGGTTCATTGGATATCTGGCTCATAATTTGTACATTTAAAAACCCGAAATTACAAATTATATTATTTAGAAAGCCTTAATTTTGGGGTATAATATGTATTGAGATTTTATGAATATGAGTGGTCTCGAACTTAAACTTCAATTATTGAAACTATTAAAAGATCAACAACAATCTGTGGTTGAAAATTTAAATGCAGTGATCAATGATGCACAAAAAAGTGCAAATGAATATGGAGCACCTAAGGATCGATATGACTCGTACCGGATGCAATTATTGCGCAAGAAAGACATGTTTTCACAACAATTAGCCAAGGCAGTTGAGCAGTTGGAGGTGCTTCAGAAAATTTCTAGTACCCATCCCATGGAAAGGGTTGCATTTGGAGCACTGGTATTGACCGACAAACAATTGGTTTTTGTTTCAATAGGCCTGGGAAAGATAGTGTTTGAAGGTGAGATTTATTATGCAATCTCACCAAATGTACCCTTCTACAAAGCGATGGAAGGCTTGAAGGCAGGGGATGTATTTGAGTTCAGAAATGAACGCATTAAGATCAATGCGATTTACTGATAAATTTTACCATCCTGGCCAACCACAACTTTTCCATCATAAATGGTTGCAATTTCATCAAGTATATCCTGATCGCTTGCTCCCCAATAAAGCGTGTGATACAAAATTACCAAATCCGGTTTTATTTGTTTGGCAAGTTCAGCAAGTTCAAATGTACTTGTATGATTTTGCTTGTGATATTTCTGCCAAAAAATTGTCTTTTTATCGTAATCGGCCATTTTGTAAACCTCATGAATTAAAATATCAGCACCTTCTGCATATTTTAAAATGTTTTCACAAGGACGGGTATCTCCAGAAATCACAATGACTTTGTCCGGAGTTGTAAATCTGAAACCATAGGCATTGGGCCAGCTTCCATGTTCAACCAAAAAAGCTTCCACTTTAACATTCTCATCCTTGTATATCATGCCTTCGTTAATTTCGTGAGCATTTACGCGCCAACCCTGGTTATTTGCAGGTTCCAGCCCATAGAGCCTGTATCTGATATCTTCACGGTATGCTTCAAGTATATGATCAGTCATGTGTTTAATTCCTTCAGGGCCATAAACTTCGAGGGGCGAATCTCTGCCTTCAACCCAGGGTGTCAGGATTAAATCCGGATACCCAACCGTATGATCCGAATGCAAATGAGTAAGAAAAGCAATTTTTAGATTTTCCACACTTAGTGCCTCAATCGGGCCTCCATAACGGGGCGAAAGTGCTGAAGCCTGCCTCACAAGACCGGGTCCGAAATCAATAATGTAGGAAGTGTTATTAACGATGATTGCAACTGAACATCCCGAATGCTCAGGGTCAGGATTGGGATTTCCGCTTCCCAGTATTACCACCTGGGTGCTGTTTGCCTGGGCATAAGCTGAATAGACAAAAATGGTATTTAAAATAAATAAGGCGGTGATGTTTATTATTAGTCTGATTCTCATCGTTGAAAAATTATTTTATGATTACTTTAATTCGATTGATGGCAGTTTTGTTTTTTTCATGACTTTATAAGCCGGATAAGGGAAATAATTTCGTCCCCATTGTGGCACTATATATTTGTCGAAGAAGTTCCAGCTAAGTAAACCGTCGTCTGCTTCAGGTTCAAGCAGGTAAGCTGCCAGATTTCCAAGTGGTTGCCCGGTTTTTATAATTATTGTACCAGCTGCAAAATGGTTTTTTTCGGCGATGTATTCTCCCTTTATATTTGTGTTATAATGACCCTGATTCGGGCTGCTTGCACCTTTCAGTTCATTAATTTTAAATCGTACAACTTCAATTTCCACATCTTCTGTAAGTTTTTCTACGCGTATTCCATGTGCTTTTAAATTATTTAAAATACTTCTGTCGGGATAGGCCAAAACGTATGCGAATGGGAAATTTGTTTCTCGCGTTGGTATATAATCTGCCAGATAGGGAACAGTGACTGTCTTTTTGATATCAGTTGGGCGATACCTTGTTCTTCCGTTATCATCTGT
>CAYNTB010000161.1:0-5786 GCA_964399905.1 uncultured Bacteroidales bacterium
GAATTTTTCGATTTTTTTAACGATTGAATTTTCAGGTTTTTCTGCAATTAATTTCTTCCCGTCTTCAATAAGTTTATTTGCTTTTCGATCAAGGAATGCCACTTCTTCGATCATATTATAAGCTTTTACGACGATCTTATGCTGAAGTGCCATATCCTCATCAGAGTGTGGTGACAAAGGATCTTTCAAAATTTCAAACGAACCATTGGTGGTTTCGCCATCTTTAATAATTTTTACCGAATAGGTTCCGGGCAGTAAGGCCGGGCCAAATGCGGCACCAAATGAAAATTCATCAGAAGGTGGCATTTTGGGCGGTTTCTGCCTCACATTCACCGCAACCCTGTTGATTCCTTTTCGTTTACCGGCAGGCAACGTATTCACTAATTCCCCATCCTTATCAAAAATCTCAATATACATATCGCCAAAAATGTGTCTCTTGTTCATATAATAGGTGATCATGCATGCCTGAACCGAATTTTGTCCGACAAATTCATCATTCCCGCCAAAAATTTGCTGAAATCCTGTATTTTTGAGTACATAAGGACGTGAAGGTAAAAATGCCACGTTTTCTTCCAGCATCTCTTCCTTGAAATATCTGAGTGGAGTAATATCGTCGATAATTACGATACCCCGGCCATGTGTTGCCAGAATAAGGTCATTTTCACGTGCCTGGATAAACATATCCCTGATGGCAACATTCGGGAGATTCCCGGTAAATTGAGACCAGACTTTTCCTCCATCTATCGATACAAACAACCCGAATTCCGTACCTAAGAACAAGAGTTCTGGGTTAACAATATCTTCCTGAATAACATGACAGTAAGTGGGGATATTCTCATCTACCAATGAGGTCCAGGTTTGACCCATATCTGTTGTTTTATAGATATAAGCCGATTTATCTCCATGTCGATGACCATCGAAGGTAACATAGGCTGTATTTTCGTCAAAGTTACCTGCAGAAACATATGAACACCATGTCTTTTCGGGTAATCCAGGAATATTTGCCACCACATTTGTCCAACTCTCACCGCCATTTGTGGTAAGTTGCAGATTTCCATCATCCGTTCCAACCCAAATTATATTTTCATTCAATGGAGACTCATCAATGGTAATAATCGTACAATGATTTTCAGCACCGGTATTATCGATGGTGACGCCACCTGATTTAGACTGCTGCAGTCGCTCCGGGTCATTGGTCGATAAATCGGGAGAAATTAATTCCCAATCGTCTCCCTTGTTTTCTGATCTGAACAGGTATTGTGCTCCAATATAAATCGTATTTCCCTTACTACCAAAAGCAACCGGCGTATTCCAGTTAAACCTTAATTTTTCAGTTTCAGGAGTTTTTAAAGGCTTAATGCTTTTAACTTCCTGTGTATTTTTATACATCCTTTGAACATTTCCGCCCTGCGATTGCCAGTACACAATATTATTATCGAGCTGATCAGGAAACACATAAAATCCGTCACCACCCCCTAAATTATCCCAATCACCGTTTAAGATTCCTCCAGGGTTGTTTGAGGGGCCCATCCAGCTTCCATTGTCCTGCAATCCGCCATAAACATTATACGGAATTTCATCATCGGCACTTACATGATAGAATTGCGAAATGGGCAAATTCCGGATGATCCGCCATGTTTTGGCCTGATCGTTTGAAATATACAATCCACCATCGGTCCCTATATAAATAAAATTTGGATCCTTTTTACTAACCCAAATTGCATGTACATCGGAGTGAAAAGATGCTCCGCCGCTGCGACCTCCGCCTTCAAAAGTTTTGCCCCCATCTTTGCTCATACTGAGTGCCAGTCCGGGTTTATACACCAGGTTAGTATCAACCGGGTCGGTTAAGATATATGCAAAATAAAATGGCCGCTCGGCGATAACGCTTGTTGTACTTGTTCGTTCCCAATTTTCACCTTTGTCAGACGAACGGTACATCGCGGTAGAATCACATTCTATCAAAGCATAAACATAATTGGCATCTGCCATTGAAACATCAACTGCAATTCGACCGATGGTGTCGCTCGGCAATCCTTTGCTCAGCTTTGTCCAGTTATCACCTCCATCGGTTGATTTATAAAATCCGCTGCCCGGGCCGCCTGAACGGAAAGAATAAGGTGTTCTGCGGTGATCCCACATTCCTGCATAGATAATCGACGGGTTTTCCGGGTCGATTGAAAGATCAGAACATCCGGTATTTTCGTCAACATAAAGTACTCTCTCCCAGTTTTTACCGCCATCCTTTGTCCGGTAAACGCCCCTTTCTTCGTTGGCATTCCACAAATGTCCAAGAGCTGCCACATAGATAATATCAGGGTCAAGCGGGTTAATTTCGATCCTCGCAATTCTTTCGGTATTTTCCAATCCCATTTTTTTCCATGATTTTCCGCCATCAGTGGTTTTATAAATCCCATCACCAACAGAAACAGAATTACGGGTCCAGGGCTCACCGGAGCCAACCCAGACCGTATCCGGATGCTGTTGATCAATGCTGACTGCCCCTATCGATTGTATGAAATCATCGAAAACCGGCTCGAAGGTAACCCCTGCATTCGGACTTTTCCAAACACCTCCTCCGGCAGAGGCTACATAGATGATTCTGTAATCATCAAATACTGCCTCAATGGCACTGATCCGCCCGCTCATGCGGGCCGGCCCGATATGCCTGGCCTCAATGGCTCCAAAGGTTTTACCATCAATGGTTGATTTTGACTGTGCGAATAATGGTTCTGGATTTTGTATAAATGCAAAAAGGAGAACCATTAGCAGGTAATTTTTTGAATACTTCATGGTGTAATATTTGGGTTAATATTTTTTTTATTTCGTATTTGTTTTTTTAAAAATACTGTCATCCACTTCTTTATTAAATTCAATAGACTTGATAATAGTGTTCCCTCCGCACATCATCCGGCCACCTCTGCCACCACCCTGTCCATCCGAAACAGTTTCGGTATTGAAAGCCACTGCAATGCCGTCAATCATTTTATAATTACTGTATAAAACCGTCGCTTTAACAACATTTTCCTGAATTTTCCGATCAGTTGTTTCTTTCAGTGTGATGTATGATTCTGCATCAAGATAGACATACGTAATCTGGGCATTGCTCTTTTCAACTTTTAATTTATACACTTCGGTGCCTTCAAAATCTTCAGTTCCTTCCAAACTTTTTCTTTCCAATTCATCAGAATACCTCCATAATCTGCGGTTTCTTTTAACATTTCAAGCTGTGGCCCGGTAATGGCACGTATTCCTTCATCGCGCGGGCTTGTTGACCAGGCAATTTCGCCATCAAGCACCTGAAGCATTTTGCGCCCCATAAAATCGCGTTCTGTATAATATTTTGAAGGCTTTTTAATAATGGTTTTAAAGGGCATCGACCGTTCCCCGAAATAGCTTTCTCCCTCGATGATGATCGTTTTTACCTGCATTAATTTTTCAAAACCCATCACTTCTGAATGAGCCTGCAATATTTCATCCAACGATTGTGCTTGCAATACAAATGCAGATGAACAAAGAAAGAAAAGGACCAAAATGATTTTAATTTTTTTCATAATGCGAAATTTTTATGTGAATACTGGTTTTACAATATTCATTAGACAAAGCGATCATAATATCCTTGCTTATCAAAAATAATTAAATTTATGAGATAATCGGTTCATTTTCATTTTCATCATTATTCATCCTAAATATCCAGTTATTCGTAGAATTGTTACCCTATAACTGATAAACTTATTTTAATAAGTTTTAAATTGGTTGAAAAATAACAGCCTTAAAATTAAATTTAATTGCATCATCTAATCATTTAATTTCGGAATAAAATGAAAAAACTCATACTTTTTGCCGTCATAAGCCTGATTACATTTTCGGCATTTGCACAATGGAACTATTACAGTCAATATGGAATTCTGCCTGAAAGCATACTCGATGAAATAATTGGTGAAGCTTCTGGGGAGCAGGCGTTTCATCATATTATTGAAATGGCCGCCTATAACAGGGTACGGCCATTGAATGAATATTCAAGTACATTGATGGAATCGGAATATGTAATGTCGAAACTTCAGGAATATGGGATCACAAACCGAAAAATAGAACGTTTTGGGAAAATCAGCACATGGAAAGGCATTAAAGGCAAACTATGGGAAGTAAGCCCATACAAACGCAAAATTGCTGACTATGATGACCTTCCCCTTTTCCTTGCGTCGGGAAGCAACAATGCAGATGTAACCGCCGAATTAATTTGGGTAGGAGAAGGTTCGCCTGCCGAACTTGATCAACTTGACCTAAAAGATAAAATTTGTTTTACTTCGGGTAGCCTGAGAAATATAGGTGCCATGCTGGAAAGGGGAGCTTTGGGGATGGTCACATATGAAAACCCAAGGGCCTTAAATGATCCGTTACAAATCCCAACCAGCGGGATGCGAACCCGTGGCGAGAATGCCAACAAAGGATTTGCGTTTCATATTACCGCCAGAGATGGATGGGTGCTCAGGGATCGTTTATTGAACGGTGAAAAAATTAAATTACATGCCGAAGTTGAAGCAACAAATGTTGAACTGGATTTGCAGGTACCGACTTGCGTAATCGAAGGAACCGAACCTAATGGCGAAGAAATAATTTTAAGTGCACATATTTTTGAAGGATATGTTAAACAGGGGGCCAATGATAATATATCAGGAAGTGCTGCTTTGCTTGACATAGCCAGGGTATTAAAGACTTTGTATGACGAAGGAAGATTAGAAAGACCCAAACGCAGCATCCGTTTTATCTGGGTTCCTGAATTTTCAGGCACCATCCCATGGGTAAACGCCCATATGGATATCATGGAAAGAACACTTTGCAATATCAATATGGATATGGTTGGATTGCAGATTGCCAAAAATCTTTCAGCTTTCAATCTGCATCGCTCTACCATGGGCAATCCGCATTACATCAACGATTTGGTAGCTTGCTATATGCGTTATGTTGGTGAAAACAACCACGCTCGTCTCACCCCGGTTTCACGAGATCTTTTTCTTAAACCCATTGTTGCACCCACCGGATCCGAAGAACCGTTTTACTATAACATTGAAGCCAACAATGCAGCTTCTGATCACTCTGTGTTTAACGACTGGTCAGTCAGGGTGCCGGGTGTAATGTTGATAACATGGCCCGATCCTTTTTATCATACTTCCAACGACAGGCCGGCAGCTTGCGATCCCACCCAGCTCAAAAGGGTTGTTTTTATAAGTACTGCAGCTGCGTATTCTGTTGCTTCTGCCGATGATGCAACTGCCCTTAAAATTGCGGCTGAGGTTCAGGGTAATGCCATGCAGCGAATGGGCCACCAATTATCGATCGGCACCAATAAAATTGCTGATGCAAACGCTAATGACCTGGCTATCATTTATAAAAAAGAAATATTTAATCTGGATGCAGTCTATCAAAATGAAAAGGAAACCCTTAAAACGGTTTCAGAGCTTTTTGTTGACAAAAACAGCATGGATGCTTATCTGGTTAAACAGCTTGATTTGCTCGAAGATATTTATCAAAGCAATTTAAAAATAACGGAAGAACAAATGAAAGTAAGTGCAGCCCGCTTATCAATTCCGGAAATCAAACTTAAACCTACATCACTCGAAATGAGTTCAGCGAAGATTGTACCTGTTCCTACCGAAAAAGTCAAAAATAGTGGTTATCGAGGATATGGAGCCGCTATCAATAATTTACCGAAGGAAATAAAGGATCAATTTCCACTGCCGCCTCTATCTGTTTCCTTTGCCTTCTTTTCCGCAGCAACGGTCTTG
>CAYNTB010000162.1:0-4359 GCA_964399905.1 uncultured Bacteroidales bacterium
GATGCCAAAGAGCCCCATCTTGAAGATGCAAAACCAACTGGTAAACTTGGTAGATCGTCGTTAAATGGTTGTAAAATTTCACCATTTATGCGCTGATAGCGGTTAATTTCACCCCAGGCTGTTTCCCAACTGCCAAAATCATCGGTCAGTGTTTGAATGGCGGTCTCAAGTGCTTTCAATCGGTTTGCGCTCCCCATATCTTCGGCAATAAAGTCATACACTGAAACACCGGGGCTTTGGTTTAAAGAACGGGCCATATTCACAGCTTCTTGTCCCCAGTAAACAGCCAAAGAGGTTTCAATTGAAGTTTCAGAAAATCGCAAATCCCAATTCCGTAAAGCATCAATTTGTGCTTCAAGCTTGTTCTTTAACTCCTTGTTGGCTGGTTTCAAATGATCGTAATCGTCGAGTAAAACCGGGATGTACTTTTCAAAGGCAGGGAGATAAGAATCGTAAGCGGCATCAATCAGCTTATCCAGCGTAAAATCAGTTTGGTCTTCCAGCACCATCACTGCGTGTATGCCCCTGAAATTTTCTGCATCCGGAGCCATATAAGGTGGATAATCTTCGGGCGAAGGGCTAAAATCACCTGCAACCGTGAATGGGGTCGAATTACAGTTTTGTATCCATCCATTCTCAGGGGTTAAAACCGTGATCATTTCATCGACTTCATGCAATCCTTTCCAGTCTGTTTCCGGGTCGCTTCCGTCAACAAGACCGTTCCAGTCATAATTAACATTTCGGATTGGCATAAAATTACCATGGAAATAAGCAACGTGCCCATCGCGGTCGGCATAAACCGTATTGTTTGATGAATTGGTTTTGAGTTCCATACTTTGATAGAACTCATCGTAGTTTTTAGATTTCGTACGCATAAACGATTGGGTAAGTGCCTTTTCGTGTTCAACCATCAGTGCAATCGAAACCCATTTACCATCTTCTTCCCTGATTACAGGTCCGTGATGTGTATAATAAGCTGTAATTACTTTTTCTGAAAGATTTTCACCATCCTTATATTTTAGTTCAATTTCTTTTTCGATGATCGGTTTGAGTTCATCCCCATATTGATAAAAATATTTTCCATCCTGCTCAGTTACCGTTTCGTAGTAGTAATCAATCACATCTGCACGGCTTGAGGTATGCATCCAGCCACAATAATCATTAAATCCCTGGTAAACAAAAAACTGGCCCCAGGTTACGGCTCCGTATGCATTCAGTCCTTCTTCGCTGGATACATGAATTTCGGGCCTGAAAAAGAAAGAAGTATGTGGGTTGATCAGGAACAAGGCTTTTCCGTTCTCGGTGTTTTTGGGTGAAATTGCAAAACCGTTTGATCCCCTGGGTTCATCATCTCTGTCAATAAGCGCTTCAGCGATCTCATTGTTTTCTTGCTGGCCATAGAAATTTGCTAATTGTCGCGGGGAAATTTGCTCAATATCACCGCCAATGCTTCCTTCGCTAAAGGTAAGTGCCATCCATGGCTCGAAATGTGTGATGAGTTTTGGGCTTACTTCAGGATGGGTCAGGAGATAATAATTGGCACCGGCAGCCCAGGCATCCATCAATTTTTTAAGCCATTCCGGACTGTTATCATATTCCTGTTTAACTTGTTCCGGGTCGATATATAGTTTCATCCTTAAATCGACATACAGTGCCGATTCGCCTTCAACTTCGGCCATCCGACCCATTGCATTGATGTAATTGGTTTCAACGCGGTTAAAATCATCTTCGCATTGGGCATAAATCATCCCGAAAACTGCATCAGCATCGGTTTTTCCATAAATATGAGGAATGCCCCAGTGATCGCGTATAATGGTTACATCCTGTGCCTGGTCTTTCCAGCTTGCTTCTTCTTTGTTAAGCATGGCATCCGGATCGCAGGCAGCAATAATGAAAGATGAAATGAATAGAATTAAGGTTAATTTGGTTTTCATGTGTTAATATTTTAGAATTTATTAAATTGATCACATGGAATTCGCAAGATGAGAAAATATTTCTTTTGATTGGTATTTCTCAGGATCATGCTCATTTCATGATTTGGTGTTTAAAATATTTTATAGGCTTAAAATGTTTAATGTTTTGAGATTAGCAGCATTTCAACGATATGAAATTATGAAAAAAAAGCGATGACTGGAAAATTTTAAGCACAAAATCGGCAAGCCATTCGTTTATTCGACATGATTAATGAAATTATCTGTAAACTGTTTTTGGGCGACAACCCTAAGTGCTAAATTTCAGCTAATTCGCGATATGCAAATTTTTCGCTGCTTTCAGGCACATTTCCCAATGCTTCTTTGCCCCTGATTTTTTTTACCGTATGGCAGGATAAATCATGCTCAGTATAGGGCCTGATCAGTTTCGTAATTTCCGGATTATTCCCTTTGAGTTCATTGTTCAGCCAGATATCTTCTTCATTTTCGGTTAATATGAGGGGCATCCGTGCTTCTTTCAGTTTGGGGTTATTATGAATTTTCGCCATAAAAGGATTGGCTTTGGTTGTAACGATGGTAAAAGTTCGGATAATTTCTCCGGTTTCCCTGTCGGCCCATTCGCTCCATAAACCTGCCACGACCATAGGTTCTTTGTTTTTTTTTTTCATAGAGAAGGGGTAGCCCTTACCTTTATGATAATGGTGTTCATAAAAGCCATCAGGATATAGCACACATCTTTTATTTTTTGCGGCATCCCTGAATGAAGGTTTGTTGAAAATGGTTTCACCACGTGCATTGATGGTGCTGTTCCATAATTGTAACTTTTGTTTTTGATCCTTAACCCAATGCGGCACCAGCCCCCAGATGGCCGGTGTTGGAATACCTTCCTGCTTATTGCAGTATATCAGCATGCTTGGATGGGCAAAACCGGATGCATGATAATAGTTTGTTAAATAAGGTTTGAGCTCCTTTTTTAGTTTTTCAATCCCTTCCAAATCGTGATAACGAATGGCTCTTTTCAGGAGGGTTTCTAATTTGCTCTGGACATCATAGCACATTGGTCGATTTTATTGCTAAGTTAATATATTGAAAGATTAAGATATAGCTGTGAACTTAAATTTTTTCTAAATTTAGTCTTCCTAAAAAATCAAACATCTAAATAATTAATAACATGAAAAATTTCCAATTAAAAAAGATGGCTTATTTGCTTGTTGCTTTGATCGGATTAAACCTTGTGTTTATCCCATCCATTCAGGCACAGAATAAAGTCACATCTCCCCAAGAACATTTTGGATATGATATCGGTGCTGATTACCACTTGATTAATTATACACAAATTATGGCCTATTGGGAAATCCTGGATAAGGAGTCTGACCGGATGCAATTGGTTGATATTGGACCAACTGCTGAAGGCAGGAGGCAGTTTATGGCCATCATCAGTTCGCCCGAAAATATGGAGAAACTCGATTATTACAGAGATATTTCCGCAAAACTGGCACTGGCAAAAGGTTTGACAGACGATGAGGCAAAAGCATTGGCCGAGAAAGGAAAAGCTGTAGTATGGATCGATGGCGGTTTACATGCCACTGAAGTTGTCGGTTCGCACCAACTGATGAAACTGGCCTACAATATGGCTAGTAAAAATGATGCTGAAACAATGCGCATTTTGGATGATGTGATCCTTTTGGCGGTTTTTGCAAATCCGGACGGACTGGAACTGATCTCTGACTGGTATATGCGCCATGAAAAAGAAGAAGACAGATCGACCGGAAATTTACCACGTTTGTATCAAAAATATGTAGGGCATGACAATAACCGTGATTCTTACATGACAACACAGCCTGAAACTGAAAATATGTCCAGGGTGATGTATAAAGAGTGGTATCCGCAATTAATGTACAATCATCATCAAACCGGACCGAATGGAGCTGTAGTATTTGTTCCGCCATTTCGCGATCCGGTAAACTTTTATTTTGATCCATTATTGGTAATTGGAATCCAATCATTGGGAACAGCCATGCACAGCAGGTTAATTGCCGATGGTTTACCAGGGAGTGCCATGCGCTCAAAAGCCAGCTACTCAACCTGGTTTAACGGAAATTTAAGAACAACCGGTTATTTTCACAACCAGATCGGAATGTTGACCGAGATAAAGGGAAATCCAACCCCGGAACAATTGGGTCTGTATCCTGATGAATTATTACCAGGAACGGATATGCCATTTCCTGTCACCCCTAAAATGCTTTATTTCAGGGATGCCATTCAATATTCAATTTCAATGGATATGGCCGTGTTGGATTATGCCTCCAGAAACCGCGAACCGGTTTTGTACAACAGGTATATAATGGGTAGAAACCATATTATGAGGGGAAGCCAGGATTATTGGACCATGCATCCTCAAATTGTTGAGGAAGCTAAAAATGAATTG
>CAYNTB010000162.1:4369-5763 GCA_964399905.1 uncultured Bacteroidales bacterium
TTTTTTCCAGCAGAAGACGGCATACCAAATACCAAAGTGCCTTGCATCCACACATGGGCTCTGCCGCTCAAAATGAATTGAGCAAGGATCCGGAGATGAAAGAGATTTTGTCCTCAACCTCCAGGCGGAAACCCAGTTTGCCAATCGAACATTTCGATTTGTTTCAAAAACCCGAAAACAGGGATCCAAGGGCATTTATACTGCCAGCTGATCAGGCTGATTTTCCAACCGCAACTAAATTTGTAAATACTTTTATCAAAAACGGTATTGAAGTATTGCAGGCAACTGCTGATTTTAGTTTTAACGGTAAAAATTATCCGAAAGGATCCTATATTTTTAAATGCGATCAGGCTTTCAGGCCCTATATTCTTGATTTATTTGAACCGCAGGATCATCCAAATGACTTCCAATATCCGGGAGGTCCTCCAATTGCACCTTATGATAATGCCGGTTACACACTGTCGTATCAAATGGGAATAGAGTTCGACCGAATACTTGATGAACTTGACGGACCCTTCGAAAAAATTGTTGGAAAAGCGAAACCATTGGCAGGTACAATTACAAATTCCAAAAATGCCAAAGGCTTCTTATTATCGCATAAAGTAAACGATGCCAGCATTGTTACAAACAAATTGCTGGCAGCTAAAACTCAGGTTTATTGGTTAACAGAGCCTGCAAAAATAAACAATAAGGAAGTGCCGGCGGGTACCATTTATATTAAGGCAAAAGGTTCGACGCTATCAATGCTCGAAACAATGGCAACTGAATTAGGAGTAAGTTTTGAAGGAGTAAGCAAAGAACCCACTGTAGATGCGCTACAGCTTGCAATTCCGCGGATCGGATTATGGGATCAATATGGGGGATCAATGCCTTCAGGCTGGACCCGTTGGATATTGGAACAGTATGAATTTCCGTTTGAAGTGGTTTATCCTAAAACACTTGATGCCGGAGCTTTGAACAATAAATTTGATGTGCTTGTATTTGTAACAGGTGCCATTCCTTCCGGCGAATCCCGTTCGATGTATGGGGGAAGAGGCAGGCAAATTGATCCGAATTCGATTCCTGAAGAATACCGCGATTGGTTAGGATCAGTGAGTACTGAAACAACCATTCCTCAACTCATTACATTTGTTAATAATGGAGGAACAATAATTGCGATCGGAAGTTCTACCGGAATTGCTGACCATCTCAACCTGCCAATGAGCAATCATATGGTTGATGGAAAAGGTGACAGGCTTTCCAGCGAAGTATATTTTATTCCGAGTTCGATATTACAGGTGAAGCTGGATAATAGCAAACCGATTGCTTACGGAATGAATGAAAGGGTGGATGTCTTTTTTGACGAAAGTCCTGTATTTAGATTTAAACCCGATGCAGATAAACAAGGATTGCAT
>CAYNTB010000163.1:0-3534 GCA_964399905.1 uncultured Bacteroidales bacterium
TTACATGCACAATTCCCAGATGTTCATGTTTAATATCAAACAACTGAATTCCATGATTTTTACAATTCCTTTCCAAAGCCTCAACCTGTCCTTTTGATAATGCATCTTTTATTGGCAAATGCTGATCGATGGTCGGAATATTATGATCCATGGTTGCAATCGTTTGCTGTGGCCTGAATACTTTCAAGCCCCTTTTATCGATATTTCCTAATGCAACCGGACTGGGTGCTTCTTGAAGATAGTGTCAGGCCCATCTGGTATTTGCTTAACCACATGTGAATCCCAAATCTTATCAAATAATGTTTTATTTTTCACCTTCATTCCTTATTTGTTGATTGACAATACTTTTTCCTGCTGATTTACCAATCTGCCATTCGGGGTCATTTTATTGATCGCATCCAAAAATGCCTCTACTGATGCAATTACGATATCGGTATTTGCTGCAAAACCATAAAACACTTTTCCTTCGTGAAGCAGCTGCATATGGACTTTTCCAATATCATCACTTCCACGGGTCATTGCCTGGATCAGAAATTCCTGAAGTTTTGTTTTACGGTGGATAATCTGCTTAATGGATTTTATGGCAGCATCAACCGGACCATTTCCTGCTGCGGTTGCCGAAAATTTTTCACCTGCGCTAACGAGACGACTGGTTGCCATTCGCACTAAATCTTTGCCTGTTACCACTTGAAGGAAATCCAGCTTGATTCGTCGTTCCTCCTTTTTAATGTCACCTACAAGCATTGCAATATCATCATCATTAATGTCTTTTTTCTTATCGGCCAACACCAAAAACTTTTGATAGATTAAATCCAGCTTATCTTTTTTCAATTCATGGCCAAATAATTCGAGCCTGTTTTTTAGTGCCGCACGACCGCTTCTTGCTGTTAGCAAAATTGAAGATTCATTAATCCCAACCTCTCTTGGATCGATAATCTCATAATTTTCGCGTTTTTTAAGCACCCCATCCTGATGAATCCCACTCGAATGGGCGAACGCATTTCTCCCCACAATCGCTTTATTTGGTTGCACCGGCATATTCATCAAGCTGGACACCAAACGACTTGTTCTATAAATCTTTTTTGAATTTATATTATTAACAACTTTCAAGCTTTCATGACTCTTCACAATCATGGCAATTTCCTCAAGTGAAGTATTGCCTGCCCGCTCACCAATTCCATTAATAGTAACTTCGACCTGACGGGCACCATTTTCGATACCTGCAACAGTGTTGGCGGTTGCCAAACCCAGATCATTATGGCAATGCGTCGAAATGATCGCCTTGTGGATTCCACTAACATTTTCGAAAAGATACTTTATTTTTGATCCGTATTGTTCGGGTAAACAATATCCCGTTGTATCCGGAATATTTACCACTGTTGCCCCTGCTTTGATAACAGCTTCAACGACCTTAGCGAGATATTCATTCTCCGTCCGCCCGGCATCCTCTGCATAAAATTCGACATCCTCCACGAAACTTTTGGCATATTTCACAGCTTCGACGGCCCTCGCCAGGATTTCGTTTTCGTTCGAATTTAATTTATGATGAATATGATAATAGGACGTACCAATACCTGTATGTATCCGTTTTCGTTTTGCATATTTAAGTGCCTGTGCAGCCACTTCAATATCTGCCATTACCGCTCTTGACAATGCACAGATGGTAGGCCATGTTACGGCCTTTGATATTTCTATTACAGAATTAAAATCACCCGGACTCGATACCGGGAAACCTGCTTCTATAATATCGACACCAAGTTCCTCCAGTGCCTTTGCCACTTCAATCTTTTCAACTGTATTTAATTGACAACCCGGAACCTGTTCGCCATCTCTTAGGGTTGTATCAAAAATGTATAATTTATCTTCCATAATCATTGGTTTAAAAAGCTGGTTTCTAATTATTTTCTGGACGCAGACCACGGACCACTGATCCAACTTTCCACATTTCACTGTTGTGCAGCTCTTCAAGTTCTTTTTCCAACTGCATTCGATAAGCATTTTTACTATTAGATTTAATTACGATAGCGGTTTCTTTGCCTGAGGCTACTTCATGATATAATTGGCTTAACACGGGCTTGGTCGCATCCCTGAATTTTTTCCACCAATCCAGTGCACCCCGTTGAGCTGTCGTTGAACAATTTGCATACATCCAGTCCATCCCGTTTTCTGCCACCAGTGGCATCAGGCTTTGTGTCAGTTCTTCCACTGTTTCGTTAAATGCTTCGGAAGGCGAATGACCATTTTCACGTAAGGTTTCGAATTGAGCCGCGAACAAACCTTGTATCGCTCCCATCAGGGTTCCCCGTTCGCCTGTTAAATCTGAATAAACTTCCTTTTCAAAAGTCGTTTCAAATAAATATCCGGCGCCCACGCCAATCCCTAAAGCAGAAACCCTATCCAGGGCTCTCCCCGTGGCATCCTGATGGATGGCATAGCTTGCATTCAAGCCACGGCCTTCAAGGAACATTCGTCGCAGACTTGTTCCCGATCCCTTTGGAGCTATTAATATAACATCCACATCTTTCGGGGGGATGATGCCTGTTTGATCACTATAGGTAACTGCAAATCCATGAGAAAAGTACAGTGCCTTTCCGGGCGTTAAATGCGATTTAACGAGGGGCCATTTAGATATCTGACCAGCATCCGACAACAGAAACTGAATGATTGTTGCTTTTCTACAGGCTTCTTCAATATCAAAGAGATTTTCACCTTCAACCCAACCATCACTCAGTGCTTTTTGCCAGGATTTTGATTTTTTTCGTTGCCCAACGATTACGTTAAAGCCATTATCTTTTAGGTTCAATGCCTGACCCGGCCCCTGAACCCCATAGCCTATTACAGCAATGAGTTCATCTTTTAATACTTTTCGAGCTTTTTCTAAAGGGAATTCTTCTCTTGTAACAAGGCTTTCTTCCTCATTTCCAAATTTCATTTTTGCCATTTTATTCTAAGTTTATTGTTTGTAATTTTTTTTAATTTGTTAATTATTTGGGGGCCACCATACCAATGGTTTCCATTCTGTTTTCCAATTTATTTAAGTAAATGCTTAACAATTCCTTGTTAAGCCTTGTAATTGCGATTCGTCCCGAACGAACGAATTGCAACACCCCATAAGGCTGCAACTCATTAAAAAGTTGTTGGGTTTCCGCCTTATGGCCCGTTTTTTCCAGTACGGTATATTCGCGCGTCACCTCAATAATCCGGGCATTGTGTTTTCTGATGATCCCTTCCACCTGGTTTGATGCCAGAAAAGTATTGGTCTCAATTTTATACATGGCGATCTCCTGATGAAGGATTTCACTTTCACGTAAGAAAAATGTCCGAATGATTTCGATTTGTTTATCAAGTTGTTTGACAAGATTTTCGACTGTTGTTAGCTGACACCTTACAACAATTGTAAATTTATAAACACCTTTGATTGCTGATTCAGAAACAGTTAAACTATCAATATTCAATTTACGTTTTGTAAAATTGATGGTAATTCGGTTCAGCAAGCCAATGCTGTTTTCTGAAAAAATAATAATTGTAAATTCC
>CAYNTB010000163.1:3544-5757 GCA_964399905.1 uncultured Bacteroidales bacterium
TAATTCCATGCATTTTAAAAAATATCTATAAACATGAAATTCTGTAATCATATTTTATTATTTATAGTTATTCTTTTACATTCTTTTGCTTCTGATAAAGTTGAAAAAAAATAGGACTGTCCTGCAATCTCAGTAGTGTAAATTTGTAAAATTGATAGTAATTCGATTCAGCAAGCCAATGCTGTTTTCTGAAAAAATAATAATTGTAAATTCCTCATTCATGGTATTAGTTTTAACTTTCTATCATTTATTTTTCATCGCCAAAAACAACATGATCAACAGCACAACCTGATGGAATCATGGGAAAAACATTCCCTTTTGTCTCAACTCTGATATCGAGTAAGTAAGGTTGGTCGGCCTCCCACATCCTTTGAATGGCTTCATGCAGATTTTCGCGACTTGTTATTTTTTCACCTTCAATCCCATAAGAAGCTGCCAGTTTTACGAAATCGGGACTTGTTATGGCCGTTGAAGCATATCTTTTATCGAAAAACAGTTCCTGCCATTGCCGCACCATCCCCAGGTAATTATTGTTTAAGACAATCATTTTGACCGGAACCTTATTAAATGCAATGGTACCCAGTTCCTGCATGGTCATTTGAAACCCACCATCACCGGAAATTGAAACAACTTTCTTTTCAGGAACTGCAATTTGGGCTCCCATAGCTGCCGGCAGGCCGAAGCCCATCGTTCCCAATCCTCCTGATGTGATAAAACTTCTTTTATTTTTAAACTTATAGTAACGAGATGTAATCATCTGGTGCTGACCTACATCTGTGGATATAACGGCCTCTCCCCCTGAAATAAAATTAAGGTGCCTGATTACTTCACCCATTGTGATTTCGTCTGTTTCCGGAAAGAGTTCCTTCTTTATCACTCTTTTATTCTCAATGCGATCAATTTCTTTAAAACTGTTTCTCCATTTTTCATGTTTATTCACCGAGACCCTCTCTGTAATCAAAGCCAGGGTCTGCTTAACATTTCCCATAACAGTTACATCTGCTTTCACGATTTTATGAACTTCAGATTTATCGATTTCAAAATGAATTATTTTTGCCTTAGGTGCATACTCACTTACTTTTCCGGTTACACGATCATCAAACCGCATCCCAATGCCGATGATTAAATCTGCTTCATTCGTTTTTATATTAGGTGCCGCATTTCCGTGCATCCCGAGCATTCCGGTGAACAACTCATGCTCACTTGGCAAGGCAGACAAGCCCAACAAAGTTCCGGCAGCAGGAATGCCTGTTTTTTCAATAAAATGCTTCAATTCTTCTTCGGCATTTCCCAATACCACACCCTGTCCGAACAACACCAAAGGTTTTCGTGCCATATCTATCAGTTCGACTGCCTGTTTAAGCCTGATTTCTTTGGTTTCAGGTACAGGAATATAACTTCTGATCTGCTTACATTTTTCATAAGAAAAATCAACTTCACTGATCATCGCATCTTTTGTTATATCAATCAATACGGGCCCCGGGCGACCGCTTCGTGCTATATAAAATGCTTTGGCCACAGCTTCGGCAATTTCTTCAGCTTTGGTAACCTGAAAATTCCATTTTGTAACCGGCATCGATACACCAACAACATCAGTCTCCTGAAATGCATCTGTACCCAACAAATTTGAAAATACCTGGCCGGTAAAACATACCACTGGAGTTGAATCCATAAAAGCATCTGCAATACCGGTTAATAAGTTGGTTGCTCCCGGCCCGGAGGTTGCCATACACACCCCAACCTGTCCGCTGGCTCTTGCAAAACCTTGTGCTGCATGAATAGCTCCCTGTTCATGCCTGGTCAAAATATGATGAAGCCTGTCTTCAAAATCCATCAACTTATCATATACCGGCATAATGGCTCCCCCAGGATAACCAAATATGGTCTTTACTTCTTCTTCAACCAACGCGAGCAATAATGCCTCTGAGCCGCTGACACGCTTATAAATTCTTTCTTGCTTTTTTTCAAGATCAAGGGTTAATGATTCCATCTCTGAAGTTTTTAATTGATTATTCATTTATTTGTTTATTTATAATATTCTGATGGCTCCCCGATCAGCAGAAGAAACATGGGCAGCATATATTTTTAATGCCTGGCTGACCTCTCTGGATCTTCCCCCGGCCTGATAAACACCTTTATTATTTTTTTCAAGATTTGATCTTCTTTTGGTCAGCTCTTTTTCACCAACCATTAAGTTGATGGTTCTTTCGGGG
>CAYNTB010000164.1:0-4066 GCA_964399905.1 uncultured Bacteroidales bacterium
CGGCAAGAGACTCTTACCAGCACTTCTGGACAATGGTCATGAGGTGATTTGTTGTGTGAGGGATAAAAATCGTTTTAACGAATATTCTTCAGCTTCAAACAGAGTGCAGGTTATAGAGGTTGATTTTCTGGATAAAACTACGCTGGAGAAGATTCCAAAAGATATTGATGGCGCTTATTATTTAATGCACTCCATGTCGACCTCATCAAATTACGAGGAACTGGAGCTTCGATCTGCATCAAATTTCCGGAATGCCATCAATCAGACCGCTGCAACGCATGTGATTTACCTAAGTGGCATTATCAACGAAAATTCGCTTTCAAAACACTTATCATCCAGAAAAGCAGTGGAAACAGAGCTTGCTAAAGGCAATTACCATCTGACAACATTACGGGCCGGGATCATTATTGGATCCGGAAGTGCCTCCTTTGAAATCATCAGAGATTTGGTTGAGAAGTTGCCCATTATGATAACCCCAAAATGGCTGAACACAAAATGCCAGCCGATTGGTGTTCAGGATGTTATTCATTTTTTATCAAAAACCATTTTTAATACCCAAACCTTTGATCAGAACTTTGATATTGGTGGCCCCGATATTTTATCCTATAAAGAGATGTTGCTTGGTTTTGCAAAAGTCAGAGGGCTTAAAAGAAGAATATTTATTGTTCCGGTGATGACGCCACGGCTTTCTTCATACTGGTTGTTTTTTGTAACATCCACCAGTTATAAACTGGCGACTGCCCTGGTCAGCAGTATGAAGATTGAAGTCATTTGTCGGAACCATGATTTAAACTCAATGTTGGGCATACAGCCTGTTTCTTATCAGGAAGCTTTGCAACAGACATTATTAATGATTGAAGGACGCCAGATCATATCGAGCTGGAAAGATTCATTCATAAGCGGACGCTTTGATATAAAATTATCCGAGTACATCGAAGTACCAACTTATGGGTGCCTTGTTGATAAACGGACACAGCCAATTGCAGATGTAGAACAATGCAAAAACAGGATCATGCAAATCGGGGGCAATAAGGGCTGGTATTATGCAAATTCTCTTTGGAAAATAAGGGGATTGATTGACCTGTTGTAGAGTTTTCCATCGTCGCCGCGTCCGAGCGGGGTGATGACGGGGATGACGTTCTGTAAGGCGGCGGCCAGTTGTTTGGCGGGGTTGGTTTAAGAAGAGGCCGGACCCATGAAGATGTGCTCGCTGCCGGGGAAGCTGTTGATTTTTGGAGAGTACTGCTGGTAAACGAAAAGGATGGCAGACTTTTACTTTTTGCCGAGATGAAGCTTCCCGGAGAAGCCTGGCTGGAATTTAAAATTATCAATCAAACTTTGGTTCAAACGGCTACATTCCGCCCTAAAGGTCTTTTGGGGCGTATTTACTGGTATTCGCTTTTGCCCGTTCACAATTTGATATTCAGAGGGATGATTAAAAACATTGCTAAATAAAAGACTTATGTCCATTTTTCAATTTTACAGAGAACAAAAAATTCCGGCAGATCCGGATAAAGTATGGGAGTTCATTGCCTCTCCCGCAAATTTAAAACGAATCACTCCTGACTATATGGGTTTCGATATTAATTCAAAATATTTGCCTGAGAAAATGTATCCCGGAATGATGATCAGCTATACCGTAAAACCACTTTTAGGGATCAAAATGAACTGGATCACAGAAATAACCCATGTACAGGAAAAAGATCTTTTTATTGATGAACAACGTCAGAGCCCATACAAAATCTGGCATCACGAACATCGGCTGACCCCGATTAAAGGAGGCGTACTGATGACTGATCTGATCGTATATAAACCACCCTTTGGATGGATCGGGAAGCTGGCGAACAAACTATTTATTTCAAAAAAAATTGAAGAAATTTTCGATTACAGGAAAGAAGCACTGATTCAGATATTTGGAAATTTCTGATCTCATGATCATTCTATAAATTAGCCACAATGGAACGACTGCAATATATTTGGTTTATTTTATTTATCGCTTGGGGGCTGCCCCTCACCTATTACCGGAGCAAATTCCGTAAAATGGTTTATCAGACCAATCACTGGTCAATCAATATTAAACCATTGTTTACAAAAGAATTAAAAGCTTTATTCGGTAATATGTATCCCGAAAATAAAAAATACAAAAGATTTAGAAACTTCTACAGATTCTATCTTATAATTTATCTCTTGCTGTTCGGCTCCTATTTAACACTGGGCAATAATATTTTACAATCAAACAAACAAAACATGAATAAAATAGAAACAGGAAATCAGATTCCTTCATTTTCACTCAAAGATCAAAACGGCAACATCCTTCAAATCGATTCACTTCTGGGCAAGAAAAATTTAGTCATTTATTTTTACCCAAAGGACGACAGTCCGGGCTGTACCAAAGAAGCATGTTATTTTCAGGATCAATTTGAAGTATTTAAAGAAGCAGATACCGAAGTTATTGGTATTAGTGGACAATCAGTTGAGAGCCACAAAAAATTTGCAGAAAAATACAGGCTTTCATATACCTTGTTGAGCGATGAAGGGAATAAAATCAGAAAGCTTTTTGGGGTTCCGACAAATTTTTTCGGCTTACTGCCCGGAAGGGTTACCTATGTTGTTGACAAAAGTGGAAAGGTGGTTTATACCTTCAATTCTCAATTAAATGCCACGCAACATGTGGACGAAGCTTTGGAAATAATCAAAAAATTATAAATGAGCCTTTTAAAAATAATATCTTTCATAATTATTAGTATGGTTAATTCAACGTATTTCATCGATTTTGGAAAAGACAAGGATGGTAAAAACTGGACGGTCACAAATGACGTTGTAATGGGTGGGCGCTCCGACTCAAGTGTGGAAGTTCTGGAAAACAGCATTGTTTTTAAAGGAATAATTTCTTTAAGAAACAATGGCGGTTTTGCATCTTTAAGAAACCAGGGTAACAAACTGAAATTATCATCATACAACACTTTACAAATACGATTCAAGACCGATACAAGAAGGTCTTTCTCTTTCAGATTGTCGGCCTCCGACCGGTTTTATGAGCCTTTTTTTAAACATGATTTTAATGCTTCAACAAACGATTGGACAACCGTAGTTTTAAATCTTAATGATTTTAATGAATTCAATTTAAACGGAAAAACCGGCCAAAAACTTCAGCCTCACCATATGAATGAAGATTTCAGAATGGGAATCATTTTATACGATAAAAAAGATGGCCCTTTTGAAATTGAAATCGATTATATTAAATTTAACACATAAAAAACCTAAATATGAACCCTTTAATAATCTCTTTTATCATTGCACTTGGAATCAACCTTCTGATGTTTATTCCGGCTTACCGGCTCAAAACTGATAAGCTTACTGATATCTCCTATTCGGTCACTTTTGTTGCAGTTGCACTTTTCGGTTTATTTTCAGCGGAATTGAACCCGGCTAAAATAGTCCTGTTTTCGATGATATTTATCTGGGCCTTCCGGCTGGGTTATTACCTGTTGAGCCGAATCAGAAAAATTGGGAAAGACAAGCGTTTTGATGGCCGGAGGGAAAATTTCTGGAGTTTTGCCAATTTTTGGATTTTACAGGGGTTTGCTGTTTTTGTCATTATGATTCCATCTACCTTTTTCTTTAATGCAGAACAACCGCAGTTAACGATCATTTCATATATCGGAATTTTTATCTGGCTGCTCGGTTTTTTAATTGAGTCTTTTGCAGATCATCAAAAAACAACATTTATAAACGATACAGCCAATAAAGGCAAATTTGTAAATACAGGTTTATGGAAGTATTCCCGTCATCCCAATTATTTGGGAGAAATATTAATATGGATCGGAATTTATTTATTTGCCGTTGTTTCGCTCAATTTAAATCAAACACTGATTGGTTTTATAAGCCCTGCATTTATTGCGATTCTGCTAATGTTTGTCAGTGGCATCCCGATGCTGGAAAAGTCGGCGGATAAAAAATGGGGTGCATTGGAAGCTTATCAGGATTATAAAAAAAATACGGGCATATTGTTTCCAAAATATACCTTTGAATTGCTTATTTCGATTATTGTTGCAAATATGGCAGG
>CAYNTB010000164.1:4076-5744 GCA_964399905.1 uncultured Bacteroidales bacterium
GAGGAAAAACTAGAAGCTGAATTGAATAGTATACCCGTAAACGATATATTATATGAAATAAGCACTCACAAAACCTGCATGGAACCCGCCGGGCTGGGTTTTCGGGCCGGTATGGACCACCCTTTACATTTTGATGGGGATAGCGGCATTTTTGGTTTGGAAGCAACGAAAGCTCGTAAATGTTCAAAAAGCATTGTCATTTTATGGCATTCAGTTATTTCTGAATCTGAGTTGGTCCATATTATTCTTCGGATTACGAAATCCCGGAATTGCGTTCATCGAAATACTGATCCTGCTCGGTTTTATTCTGCTGACCACAGTTCAATTCTGGAAAATTGATAAGCGAGCCGCAATTTTAATGTTTCCTTATATTGCCTGGGTTAGCTTTGCCACGGTACTTAATTTCACCATCTGGCAACTTAATTAAATTCAGGAATCTGATTCAATCTCCGGCTTTTTATCATTGCCATTCGTTTTCTTCTTTTTTTGGTTAATTTTAGGGTGCAAATCAAACCAACAAATTGCCCGCTAAATGAAAAATTTTATTGTCAGCCTGCTGATACTTTTATTATTCAGCGCTTGTAAGAACAACCAAGAATCAAACAACTCCATAATGGATCGAAATATCGAACAGGCGGATTTAATCCAATTTGTAAATCCGCTAATTGGCACTAAAAACATGGGTCATACCTTTCCGGGTCCCTCCGCCCCTTTCGGCATGGTCCAGCTCAGCCCCGAAACCAACCAGCAAACCAGGTACATTGATGGCGCTTATAATCCTGATACATACCGATATTGCTCAGGTTATCAATACCAGGATTCCACCATTTTCGGATTCAGCCATACTCATTTCAGTGGAACCGGGCACTCCGATCTGGGCGATTTTTTAGTCATGCCAACCACCGGAACATTAAACCTTGAACCGGGCGATGCAGCCAGAAAAACAAAGGGTTTCAACTCCCTGTTTTCGCACGAAAATGAATTTGCCGAAGCCGGATATTATAAAGTCAGGCTCGACGATTATGGAATACTTGCAGAATTAACGGCCTCTGAACGTGTTGGATTTCATCGTTATACTTTTCCAAAATCTGACAGCGCACACATCATTCTGGATATGATATCCAATATATATAATTATGAGGGAAAAAATATCTGGACATTTATGAGGGTTGAGAATGATTCAACGGTCACGGGTTATCGGCAAACCCATGGTTGGGCAAGAACCAGAACCGTTTATTTTGCGATGCAATTTTCAAAAGCATTTAATAATTATGGTCATAAAAAATATGACAATAATCCCTATAACGGCTTTTACCGAAAATTTAACGAAACGGAAAATTTCCCGGAAATGGCCGGCAAAAATATCAGGGCTTATTTTGATTTCAGCACAGAAGAAAACGAACAGATCGAAATAAAATTTGCCTTATCCCCGGTCAGCACCAATGGAGCATTAAAAAATTTAAATGCTGAAATTCCTCACTGGGACTTTGAGAAAACCAAAACGGAAACCCAGCAAAAATGGAATCACGAATTGTCAAAAATTCTCGTTGAAACAGAAACTCTTGCACAAAAAGAAACTTTTTACACAGCTCTGTACCATAGCATGCTGAAACCTATTATTTATGAAGATGTGGATGGTTCTTAACGCGGCCTAGATCAAAATATTTA
>CAYNTB010000165.1:0-5664 GCA_964399905.1 uncultured Bacteroidales bacterium
TGGCTCAGCGCTACGGCTACAGCGAGATGCCTCTTGAGACCAATATCAAATGGCCTCATCAAAGTGAGAACCTTTAATTGATCCTCCCCCAACAAAACCGCAGTAGAATAAACAGCTAATAAATTGTAAGCATTAAACTTGCCAATCAGTTTAAACCACACATTCTGTTTCTCAATTTCCAGTTCCAGCCCATCAAACTGGCTACTGATAATTTTGGTGTTAAAATCAGCAACGCCCCTCAAACCATAGGTGTATTTCTTAGCTTTCGTATTTTGCAACATCACCTCCCCGCGCTTGTCATCGGTATTGCTTAAGGCGAAAGCAGATGGAGGCAACTGATCGAAAAAGCCCTTTTTAGCTTTTAAATAATCATCAAATGTTGGATGATAATCCAAATGATCGTGGGTTAAATTTGTAAAAACACCCCCTGAATAGTTCAATCCACAAATGCGATCTTGTTTAACGGCATGTGAGCTCACTTCCATGAAACAATATTCAACACCGGACTTAACCATTTCATGAAGCATTTGGTTTATTTGAATACTATCCGGTGTGGTATGAGTAGCAGAAAGATGCTCATCGCCTATTCTGTTTTCGATGGTTGATAACAATCCTGTTTTGTAACCCAGTTCACGAAATAAATTATACAAAAGAGTAACAATGGTAGTTTTACCATTTGTTCCGGTTACACCTACCAATTTTAGCTTTTTAGACGGATGATCATAAAACTCAGCCGCAATAATACCCAATGCTCTTCTTGAATCGTTAAGCTGAATGTAGCAGACAGTATCCTTTATTGTTGCCGGCATCTCCTGACATACCACGGCTATTGCACCATTTTGTATGGCCAGGTCAATAAACTGATGGCCGTCAAAGGCCAGGCCTTTTTGTGCAACAAACAAACTTCCTTCAGTGACTTTCCTGGAGTCAAATACGACATTTTTTATCATCATATCCTTTGATCCAATCAACTCATTGATTGTTAAACCCTGTAATATGTCGTTCAGTTTTTTCACCTTTTAACTTGATAGGTTTAATATGATTTTCATTCCATTGACTATTTTGGTTCCCGCCCTGATCGATTGACTTGAAACTATTCCTTTACCAATAATCTGGGTTTTAATACCCATACTTTCGAGCATATAAACTGCATCCCGAACCCCCATACCGGTTACATTCGGGACCAAATCACCGGTCACCTGAAGTTCTTCCAGGCTCATAAAGTCGCTATTGGGAGTAGATATCGTCCAGTTTGTATTCGTCTGTTTTTGCACGCTATAATCCAGGTCCAGGTATAGCGTGTTAAAGTCAGAAACATCGCCCAGAACCCGATCAGGAAAAATAGATTTGGTTTCCGATTTGGTTTCTTTCTGCTGATTCGCCAATTGGGTTGCTACAATTTTGTCGGCAATTTCCTTGAAAACCGGTGCCGCTACCGAACTTCCATAAATCTTTCCTTTGGTCGGGTTATTAATGACAATAATGCAAGAATACCTGGGGTTATCGGCTGGAAAATATCCCACAAAAGATGCATTATAATCAGATTTATTATACCCGCTTTTACCTTTTGCAATTTGTGCGGTGCCCGTTTTTCCGGCAATTTTATATGGCGACTTGCTAAGTGTTAAACTCGCGGTACCTCTTTGTACAACACCTTCGAGCAAACTCTTTACGGTATCAAGCGTACGTTGAGAGCAAATTGATTTCTCAATAACTACCGGATTGAACGATTTCAATACAATGTTATTTTGCCTGATCTCTTTTACAAATTGTGGCTTTACCATTCTCCCACCATTCGCCACTGCATTATAATATGTCAGGGTTTGTATTGGGGTTAGCGTTAATTCATAGCCAATCGACATCCAGGGCAGGGTTGTTCCATACCAGGTGTTTTTATCCCTGGGATTTTTTATAAAGGGCTTACCTTCTCCCAGAATATCCAAACCGAGTGGTTTGTCCAATGACATTTTAGAAATCTGATCCACAAATTTTCTGGGATTATCCTGAAATAGCTCAGTGATCAATTTGGAAATGCCAACATTTGATGAAAACTCAAAAGCTTGTCGTCCGGTAATTTTTCCATTTCCAATTTTATGATCATCGCGCATAATGCGATCATAATATTTTACCCAACCATCTCCTGTTTCAATCGAATCATTTAAATTGAGTCTTCCGGATTCCAATGCTGCAATAATCGATGCCAGCTTGAAGGTTGAACCCGGCTCCACATTTTCAGCAATGGCATAATTATAAGTTTCATCGTACTGCCTTGATGCTGAATCGTAACGCAGGTTAGCGATGGCCTTTACAAATCCGGTTTCAACTTCCATCAAAACGGCACATCCCTGAAAAGCTCCATGCTCGATCAAATGTTCGAGCAATGCATTTTCGGCAACATCCTGTATCCCAATGTCGATTGAGGTATAAATGTCGTGCCCGTCAACGGGCATGATATCATTTTCATCATTCAGCGGTATCCAATCGCCATTGTTGATCCTGCGCTGAAGTTGCTGACCTTCAATTCCTTCAATATGTTCCGAATATGCACCTTCGAGCCCCACAAATAAATGCTCATTTTTATTTTCATATCCAATCGTGCGTTTTGCAAGATTTCCGAAAGGCATTTTTCGAACGGTTTTCGGAATTGCGATTAATCCTCCTAAATATTTGCCGCGCCGCAGAATAGGAAATGTTCTCAGCTCTTTAAGTTGATCGTAGGTTACGTTACGTTGAACCAGGAAATAACGGTTCCCCTTTTTTCTTGCATCGATTAATTTGCTTTTATAAGATTGTTTGGAAGCATCCCTAAACAGGCGTGCAAATCCATTTGCCAAAGAATCAACTTTTGCATTAAACAATGCATCTGGTATATGTTCTGAGTCCACATCCATCCTTACTTCAAATACAGGGATTGAAGTTGCCAGCAGGCTTCCGTTGTCTGAATAAATATTGCCTCTGTTGGCCTCAAGATTTACATATTGCAATTCATTCTTTTCAGCTTTTTGTAAAAGCTCATCAATCTCATAAAGTTGTATTTGTATTATTTTTGCAAGAATTGCCAAACCTGAAAGGAGTACAATACCATACACCAGGTATACGCGCCACAATATGTCAGTTCTGGGTTTCATCAAGCTTAGCGGTTATTTTCAGGTTTAGCGTCAATTAATTTATAGGGAGATACCACCGATTCCTTAACACCACTTCCGTGAAGCCTTTTGGTAATTTCTGATTGTTTGGTGATACTCATTAGTTTTGATTTACTTGTGATATATTCATATCTGAATTCCTTCAATTCACTTTTCAATGCGTTGAATTCTCTAACATCCTTCTCTGCATAATAAATATTGGCGATATAAAGGATGGTTAAAAAAGTGGCAAAGAGCAAAAATGGCAGCAGGTTTACCATAGCTTGCCTCGTAAGAAAAGTTCCACCCAAGATATTTTGCATCCAACGTGTAAATGGCGAACCCTTACCATTGCTCACAGTAAGCTCTTTATTTCCGTCCGTTTTTATTTTATTTCCTTTAATCATATTTTTTCTGCAATCCTTAATTTGGCACTGCGAGACCTGCTGTTTCGTTCAATCTCATCGCTCGATGGCACTATTTGGTTTTTATTGATTTGATGAAATATGGTGATTGGGTTGCCATAAAAATTTTTTTCAAGATTGCCCTCAAAATTTCCGGTTCTAATGAAATTTTTTACCATTCGATCTTCCAGTGAATGGTACGATATCACCACCAGACGTCCTCCGGGTTTCAAAACACCGGCTGCCTGAACAAGCATTTCTTTCAAAGCTCCCAGTTCATCATTAACCTCGATACGCAATGCCTGATACAGCTGTGCCAGAAATTTTAATTCTTTTCCTTTGGGCATGCAGGGCTGTAATATTTCCTTCAGTCGATCGGATGTTACAATTGTTTCTGTTGTCCGGGCAGCAACGATCAATCTGGCAATTCGTTTTGCATTTTGAAGTTCGCCATAGGTTCTGAACATATGTAACAACTCCACTTCCGAATAAGTATTTAAAATATCAGCAGCCGTGGTGCCATTTTTTGTATCCATCCGCATGTCAAGCTTTCCATCGAATCGGGTTGAAAATCCACGTTCAGCAGTATCGAACTGATAGGAAGAAACTCCCAAATCTGCCAATAAACCACTTAGCGGAAGTAATTGATACAGTTGCAAATATTTTTTCAGCTCTCTGAAATTGGCCTGAATAAATATGAAAGAAGAATTCTCAATCTTATTTTGGGCAGCATCGGCATCCTGATCAAAAGCCAGCAGTTTGCCATGATCCAATTTTTTCAACATCTCCCTTGAATGTCCGCCACCTCCAAAAGTCACATCCGCATAATAGCCATCCGGCTGCATGTTCAGACCATTAATGCATTCATGTAGTAATACTGGATTGTGGTACATCAGTTAATTATTCAGTTTCGTTTTCCCCCATCACTTCTTCCGCCAGATTAGCGAATTCATCCGGATCGTAATCAACCGCTTTTTCATATTCGGCCCGATCCCAGATTTCAATCTTATTTACAACTGATGCCAGAACGATTTCTTTTTTTATCTCTCCATATTTGATCAGATCCCGCGGTATTAAAATCCGCCCGGTTTTATCCAACTCAACAGATCTTACACCAGCCATAAATTTTCTGATAAAATCAACATTCTTTTTCTTAAACCGATTCAGGGAGTTGATTCGCTTACTTTCAAGCTGCCATTCTTCTTTCGGATAAAGCTCCAGACATTTCATAAAAATGCTTCTTTTAAGTACAAAACCGTCTTCAGTTGCCGAAGGAATCTGTGTCCTCAACTGCGATGGAAACATCAGTCTTCCTTTTACATCCACCTTGCATTCATATGTCCCGATGATTTCTGCCAAGAATCTTGATTTTTATGGAGTAAATATACTAATTATCTTACCACTTTTTACCACTTTTTACCACATTGTTAATAAAAAGTTACATTTTAGAGGGATTTTTTTATCTCCTAATAAAATAAAGCCAACAAATCACTGGCTATCTAATTGTTAATAAAAAGTTACATGATAAGTCTGATTTCTTTTTTAGTCGTATTTTTAGGTCAGCTATATCCTTAAATATAAATATGTTAGCAAACAGCTTTACTTTTTAACATAGATGTTTGATTTTGACTGCCCGGGCAACTGAAAAAAAAGCTGTTTTTAAGCGCAATTGAACAACTAATAATCATAAATTTGTATGTATTCACAAAAAAATGAACGGTTGAATGGGTTCAAACAAAGACATAAGTCAGAAACTGGTTGATATTGATGATGTTTTCAAACGAAAAAATCCTACTTTATTTAAACTCATCCCCGGCTTCATACTTTCCTATCTAAAACGGATTGTTCATGAAGATGAGATCAATAGTTTTTTGGAAGAACATCCTGATCTTGAAGATTTTGAATTTGTCGATCAGGTTATTTTGAATGAATTTGGTGCAAAAGTTGAATCCGTTGGGATTGAGCATATTCAACCTCATGGAAGATATATTATTGCCTCTAATCATCCTTTGGGCGGGCCTGATGGAATGGCACTGATCCATGAAGTCGGTAAAATCAGGAAAGATATTATTTTCCCGGTTAATGACATCCTGATGAATGTTCCGAACATTAAAAAACTTTTTATTCCGATCAAT
>CAYNTB010000166.1:0-5659 GCA_964399905.1 uncultured Bacteroidales bacterium
CCTGGCTTTTGGTATCAGCTGTACCATGAAGTTTTAATAATTTAATAAAAATACAACGAAACTTTCCAGTTTATAAGGTATCACTGGAAAGTTTTTGTTATTTAAAAGGAATTAATCGATATTTCCCCTAATTATAGTTAGATAGGCAAAGTATATTAGGGAGGACGCAATGAAAAAAATCCTTATTATTATTTTTATTTTTATGACCATAGACATTTTTTCCTTAGATATATCCCTTGAGGGAGGATACTTGAATAGTACCAATGAAAAAAGGTATGACGGATGGTATCTTCAGTCAGCCTTTCCTCTATATGCCTTCACACACACCCTCTATATAAGCGGAGAGCCCTTTGTCCACATAGCCGACGGTACATTAGACCCGGGGGTTATGGTAAACCTCAACAAGGAGTTTATATTCTCTCCAGAATGGAAGTTTATTATTTTTGGAGGTCTTGGTTTTATGTATCTGAATACCTATAATACCAGCCAGCACGACAACTTCAACTTCAAAGAGAATATAGGTATAGGTTTAAGCTACGCTGTCTCTCTAGATACTGAAATCATCCTCAGGGGAACCCTGTGGCACATATCCAATGCCGGAATTAAGGAACCTAATCTCGGCATCGATAATTTCTTTATTTTAGTTGGGCTCTCCAGGGCTATTCCCTTGATCTGACTTTTAGCATGACGGGCAAATGATCGCTGAACCCACCTTCATAACGATACCCATTATAAGTTCTGAAAGGCCGCTTACCCATATAACGCTTATCTTTTATAAATAAAAATTCCTGATCAGCTATCCTTGCACCATTTTCTACCCAGAGTTTATTTTCAGGTTTTATCATCGACCGGGAAATAATAAACTGATCAAAGCAATACCACAAACCCTGATACTTCAATGTTCCGGAATTTTTTGGCTGGGACTCCATCAGATTTATATATTTTTTCTCTCTTAATGCACCCGTATGGAATTCATTGATTAAGGCCATACTTGCATCAGTAGCTTCGTCATTAAAGTCGCCCATAAGAATAATATTGGCCTTTTCATTTTTATTAAAAATGGAATCACATTTTGAAAGCAAAGTTCGGGCGGCTTCCATTCTTTTTTCTGCCGAGTTTCTGGCTCCGGAGAAACGCGATGGCCAATGATTTACAAATAAATGAACACTGTCGCCTGAGCACAATGCTTTTACATATAAGATATCCCGTGTTGGTGTTTTATCGGCCAGATTAACAGGAATATATTCAATCTTAATTGGCTTAATTTTAATGCTGTCGTAAATCATTCCAACATCGATTCCGCGCTTATCAGGAGAATCTTTATGTATGATGAGATAGGACCCATTTTTTAAAATTGTATTATTCATTAAATCGCACATTACCTCTCTGTTTTCTATCTCGCTCAAAGCAATAATTTCAGGAAGATTATAGTTTGTAATTGATAGGATTGCCTGGCTGATGAGATTTATTTTCTTATTGTATCTTGTGATGGACCAGTTTCTGATACCCTTTGGGGTAAATTCATCATCATCCGTATCGGGGTCATTTTCTGTGTCAAACAAATTTTCGACATTATAAAACACAATTTGCATCGAATTTGGCATGGTACGATCCTGTTGTAAAACGAACGAACTTAATGCCAGCAGGGCAATCGCAACTATTAATAGTCTCCTCCTTGCTGCTTCAGCGACTGAAATATTTTTCATTTTTTTTTCGCGGGGAGTAACGTTAATTTTTTTAAACAGTATAAATACCCATAATTCATCATATTCAATTGTTAAACAATTGAATTGTTGAGATATTTTTTACTTTCTTTGTCAATCTATTATCATAACAATGAAAATAAAAATAATAATTTTTTATCAAACAACATGAAGGTTTGATTAACAGAACTTTATCAGTGGGCACAAAAATAAAACATCAATAATTTTAATATATAAGGTTACTTTTTAATAAAAAATAGAATTAATCAATACAAAGTGACGAGGTACAACGTTGAAGAAATATTACAAGGAATTCGTCAGAATGATATCAAAGTACTGCAATATGTTTATAAAACATTTTATTCGTATGTCAAGTATTTTATTATCAGTAACAGCGGAAACGAAGATGACGCAAAAGATATCTTCCAGGAAGCCCTGGTCGTTATCTACCGGAAGCTGGATGAAAACCAACTTAATATCAGCTGTACCTTTAAAACTTATCTTTACTCAGTTTGCAGACTCTTATGGCTCAAACAGCTAGAAAAAAGAAAGATAAAGAACGAATTATCAATCGACAAAGAGAATTTCATTGAGTTGGCAGACGACACTAAAGAAATAAGTGAGCAGAATGAAAAATACCGACTCTATCAAAAGTATTTTAAACGACTGGGCGAAGATTGCAGAAAAGTTTTAGAAATGTCACTTGAAAAGATTCCTCTTAAACAGATTGCAGAAATTATGGGATACAAAAGTGAAAAGTACGCAAAAAAGAGGAAATACCAGTGTAAAGAAAGATTGATTAAAGAAATTAAAAACGACCCTACATTTAAAGAATTATCATGATGAAGCAACAATTTGAACTACTTGAACAATACATAGAAGGAGATATTAGTTCTGAGGACAAAAAAACTATTGAAGGGCTCATCGCTTCAGATTCGGAATGGCAAAAAGAATTTAAATTAAGAACAGCAGTAAACAAAGCCATTGGCGAAAAAGAAATCATGCAACTCAGGTATAAATTAGGTATGATTTATGATGCTGAAATTAAATCTAAAACCGGAACAATCCGGCATCTATTTGAGAAGAAATGGCATCTGGCCGCAGCTTCTATCACCATTCTTGTATTAATTGGAAGCTTTCTGGTTAAAACAATGAACACCAGTGAACCGGAAAAACTTTTTGACAAATATTACACCACTGAAAATGCTGTATTTACTACCAGATCAAATGATAATGCAGAAAATATGGATTTGAAAGCCGGGCTGCAATTTTTCCAGAAACGTAACTACAAACAAGCCATTCCTTTATTGCAAAGTCAGACAGGCAACCTGGTTGCAGAATATTATTTGGGAATCAGTTATATAGAAACAGAACAATTTTCACAGGCAGAAAAAGCATTTGATATTATTATAGAAAGAGAAAGCAATCTGTTTACTGAACAGGCACAGTGGTATAAGGCTTTATGTATGCTCAAGCTGCATGAAGTTACCGATGCCAGGCAATTGCTTACCAATATCAAAAACAGCACAAGTATTTATAACAATGTTGCTGAAGAAATTCTAAAAAAATTAGATTAATATTTCATAGCAAACAATTATTACCTAATTACTATCCTGATTCGTCAGGATAGTTTTTTTTTGATGTAAAACAGCAATAAGAAGAAAAGTATAAGGATTCCTGAGATTAGCAGATAAGTTCCCAAATGATTTTTTTCTAAAGGATTCGTGCTTCCGATATTAACATAGGCCGACCAAAAATAAGGATGAGCCCTCAGTTGTGAAGCAGTCTGTAAATAATCAAGTTTGGCATTTTGCAGAGCCACATCTTTTGATTGACCTTTTTTAAGATACCTATAAAAACCAGTCATAATATCCGAACCTGATTTATCATCAACTTCCCAAAGCGTCATCACAATACTTGGAACCCCCGAATATATAAAACCCCGGGCCAGACTCATAATACCTTCGCCATTTAAAATTTTACCATAACCCGTATTACAGGCACTTAACACAGCCAATTGAGCTACCAGGTTCAGGTTGTATATTTCAAATGTATTCAGATATCCATCGTCGATGGTATCGGCATTTGGCGTGAAAATCATTTTTGAATACATGGGATCAGCATCATCCAATATGGTATGCATGGCTAAATGCAACACATCATATTTCGGAGAATTCAATTTAAAATTAGACTCAGTGGCCTGTTTATTATTGAATACTTTACCATGGAACATATCCATCACATTCGATACTTCTTCCTGAGCATTAATTAATGGTTTTAACTGGCTGGTAAGCTCTCTGATTGTATTTTGCCCCGCTCCTGATTGCTGATTGGTTTCGTAATCAGGCGCAAAAGCCAAAACAGCATTTCCATGTGATTTTGGTATCACATTTTTAAATAATAAAGTTGATGAATATGAATAACTAACGGGATAATTTTTTATCAGATAATCAAGGTTGCGATAATCAATACTCGTCAAATCCGGCATCTTTGTAACCAAAGATTCAAATGACAAATAACCCAGCTTACCGTCCGGAACAATAATCATCTTTTTATTCAACAAATCCTTCTCAACCATCGAAAACAAAGTCTGATAAACTTCATTCGACGCTTTTACATAAGATTTAAAATCTTCCAACTTATGATTTGCAAAATCGACACTATTCGAATTTTGGAGCAATTCCAGATTCTCATAAAACTCGTTGGTGATCGCAGTCTGGTAAAATGAAGATGTTTCAGGGCTAACCAGGAATATGTACAATGCAGAATCTGTGACTGTAAATTCAATAATTACCTGATCTTTAGCAATTTTTTGCTGTAATTCAGGAATACTTATAACAGTGTTATCGTATTTCAAGTTATAATAGGCAGGGTATTTTTCACCAAATACCCTGATCAGACTATCATACCTGTTCGAAATTTCAAACAATCGTTTTTCCCACAAAACAATTCTGCTGCTATCGGGCTTTAATTGTTGTTTCTGATCATAAATCAAATTTTCATAACCATTGATTCTTTCAGTCAGGCTTCTTTCCATCGACTGATACTCTTCAGGAATTCCACCGAATTTAATGGCGTCCATATTTTTCATCGAGGATAAAAGCACCGCCGCTTTGTTTTTCTCCACAAATTCAAATGAAACATTCATATCCGAATAATCCCTGGAATTTGCATAACGCTCAAAATAACTTTGATAAGCTTTGTCAAAATGCTTCTTTGTTTCTTCGGCAAGTATAAACTTGCTTTCATACTTCAGCTTGGCTCTTAAATCTTCGTACACCGGCATCGCATCCTGATAACAACTTAATGCTGCATCTAAGAATTTAGTATTGGATTTATTTTCATTGTAAAGCTTTGTAAAGGCTTCTGCTTTATTCAAAATTATGGTCAGCATCAATGATTGGGAAATAACATGATCCTGATTTGAGTTTGCAAAAATATCAGAGTCAGAAAATACATTATCATTGGCAATCATCGCTTTCTGATAATATTCGAGACCACTCTGATAATCTCCTGACACAAAAAAACATTGCCCATACAATAAATACACCTCTGCAACATTTGCATTTCGCTCTCCATATATTGAAAGATGATTCTTGATCGCTTTTTGTATTACCTCTTTTGCCTCTTCAAATTTTTGCTGTTCCAACAGGAATTCTCCAAATTTCTGGAGTGAATTTCCATACTCAAAATGATTTTCTCCTAATTCTTTTTGGGCTTTGTCAATCGAAAGCATAAAATACCGTTCAGCCTCATCAAAATCATTTAATTTACTATAAGCATAAGCCAAATTTCTCAGTTGAATAGCCTGAGAATCCGGATCTTTCTGGATACCTAAGCTTTTTTGGTAATAATTTATCGCTTCTTTATAATCTTTTTTAGATAAAGCCACAAAGCCCAGGTTATTATAGATCCGGGCTATATTGGGATGATCTGGTTTCAGATAAATGCTGTAA
>CAYNTB010000167.1:0-3721 GCA_964399905.1 uncultured Bacteroidales bacterium
GAATCTCTGTGGAAGCAAGTATTGTAAACTTTAAGGTTGAATTTAATGGCATATCATTCAATAATCCGGCTACCTGAAAATGTCTGTTTGAAAAAGTAATCACTTTCCCCAATGGGTTTTCATCGCCAAAATACTTTTTGGCAATGGATTTTGTTATGGCAATATTTTCAGGGTGACCTGAAATCACCTCCGGGTTCCCAATAATCCACTCAAAATTGAATACATTGAAGAAGACTGAGTCTACAAATAAGACATCTTTCTCTTTATAAACGCTTTCATCAATCATCACATCAAGTTCACCCATCATATAAAGTGTACTAATCTTATAATCAGGGAAATCATTTCTTATTGAATAACCCAAAGCAAAGGTTGTTGCCCCATCAGTATCAACACCATTGGCATGTGTTGTAATGTGATTTATACGATAAATCTGATCTTTATCCTTATAAAAATTATCAAAACTCAGTTCGAACTCGATAAAGAGGTAAAGGATGATAACAGAGGCCAAACCAACAGTCAATCCAAGTATATTCACAAATGAAGATAACTTGTTTTTCCAGATACTTCTGATGATAAATTTTATACTACTGATCATAATTATTCATATTTTAATGATTCAACCGGATTCATATTGGCCGCTTTCAGCGATTGAAACCCCGTTGTTAATAATGCGATTATAAAAGTAAGGAAGGCTGCCAGTATAAATATCCCGATATTCAGTTCAATTCTGTATGCAAAATTATGCAGCCATCGATCCATAAAATACCAGGCAACCGGCCAGGCAATAACATTTGCCAGAAGCACCCATCTGGTAATACTTCTCGACAATAATGCGATAATATTTTGCACTGTCGCTCCCAGTATTTTCCTGATACCAATCTCCTTAGTCCGTTGGTCTACCATAAATGAGATCAGCCCGAACAAGCCCAAACAGGCAATAATTACAGCCAGAACCGTAAAAAAAGTGAACAAACCTGAGAGTCTTCTTTCTTCGGTATAACTATCATCAATCGTATCCTGCATACTTGCATAATTATACGAGTACCTTGGCGAATACTTTTTAACCACAGCTTCAACGCTTTTAATGGCTTCATCCAGCATCCCTGCTACAACTTTAACCGAAAATCTTCTTCCACCACCATCTGTCAGGAAAAAAGCTGCCGGCTGGATGGTCTGATTCAAGGGTGTAAAATGAAAATTCTTCATCACGCCTAAAATGGTGTATTTTTCCCTTTTCGGCCATCCATATTCAATGGTCATCCCAATTACATCATCAACATTCATTGCCTTTTCCGCTTCCTCATTAATAATTAAATATTTCCCCTTGCTTAATTCGGAAGAAAAATTTTCACCCCTCAAAAGCGGTATGTTATAAAAATCGAGCATGTTAAACCCGACCCTGTTATAATAAATCCTGGAAGATTTCCTGGATTCTCTGTCGTTATAATAAAATGAAGAGGTACTTGTAATGCGCGAAGGTAAATAATCGGAACTGGTAACCGACTGTATTTCCGGTAATTTCATCAATTCGTTTTGCAATGCCTTTCCTGTACTTTTCCAGTCAGTATAATTCATCGAGAATGTGAGTATATTTTTTGTATCAAAGCCCAAATCTTTGTTGCGTATATAATGCAACTGACTGATAATAACAAGGGTGCTTATTATTAAAACGATAGAAATAAAAAATTGAAAAACAACAATCATATTTCTTAAATACACATTTCGTGATGATCCGCTTACTGAACCTTTCAGAACTTTAACCGGTGAAAATCGCGACAAATAAAGTGCCGGATAACTTCCTGAAATAAAAGCAATAAGCAACACTACGATTATAACCACAACATAAAACAGCAGGGAATGATTATAAAAATCGATTTCACGGTTCACAAAATTATTGAAACCCGGTTCAAATATTTCAATCAGGACGAGTGCTACAATTAACGATAAAAAAGTATAAAACATTGATTCTCCAATAAATTGACGAAACAACTGTTTACGGCTTGCACCAAGCACTTTTAGCACCCCTACCTCTTTGGCTCTTCGCAACGATTGGGCCGTGGCCAGGTTCATATAATTGAAGGAAGCAATGAGTATTAAAAACAGGGCTATTGCACCAAAAATGTAGATGTATTTTATGTCGCCATTGGCACTTAGCTCAAAATTCAGTTTTCCATATAAATGGATGTCCCTGACGGGCTGAAGCAAATAAGAGTCTTTAACTTCAGGGCCGCGTTTGGCGATAATAAACGCTTTTAGTTTAGTTTCCAAATCCGAAGCATTACTGCCTTCTTTCAGTTGAATATACGTTTTTACCGAATGATTATCCCATGCTGTTTTTGATGATTCTGACAAGCTCATTTCTTCCAATGAAAATGGCACCAACACCTGAAATTTAAAATGCGTATTGGATCGGATTTCTTTAAATACGCCCTTTACCACCAGATTTATTGTATCTTTCATCACCAGCACCTCTCCCACCGGATTCTGATCCCCAAAATATTTACTGGCAATATTTTCCGATACTAAGATGGAATATTTATCAAGCAATGCATTTTCTTTTTGTCCATAAACCATAGACAGTTCAAACATATTTAAGAAATCCTGATCAACTGCATAATAGTTTTCAGCTGTGTAATTTATTCTGTCAACACTCAGCAAATCATAGTTGGCAGAAACCCTGGTCGCATATTTAACTTCCGGAAAGTTATTTTTTACTTCGGGCTGAAAAGGAACGGGCATTACATTAAACACAGTCGAATTCATATAGTTATTATCAGGTTGGTCACAATATACCCGATAGGTATTTTTTACATCCGGATGAAAATTATCGTAGCTCAACTCAAACCATACAAATGATAAAATCAGGATCGCTGATGCAAGGCCTACTGATAAACCGATAATATTAATAAAAGATTGGGTTTTATTTCGCCATATATTCCTGATTGCAGTTTTAAAATAATTTTTAATCATTAATCAATTCATTTTAAATGTTACCAAATATAATAAACAGCTAATTTTTTTTATACCATCCATATATTCAATAAGCATACCACATTACCTATCAGGTTAATTACTAAATATTTAGTAAGTTTAAAAACAACAGATAGCATGCATGTATGTTTCAATTCGGAACAATTTATTTGTTCATTAAACAATCAACTGTTATCTTTGATACAAATCTCACATCAAATAATACTCAATGAGCAAAATTCTGATTGTTGACGATGATAAGGACATTTTACTAACGACAAGAATCGTCTTAAAAAATGATTTTGAAATCATCCGAACCGAAAGTGATCCTTTCAAATTACAACAAATTCTATTACAGGAAGAATTTGATGTGATCCTGCTTGATATGAATTTCTCGACCGGATCAACGAGTGGAAAAGAAGGAATACACTGGTTGAAAGAGATTTTAAAGATTGATGCCCAGAGCAATGTGATTATGATCACGGCCTATGGAGACCTGAACCTCGCGGTAGAAGCAATGAAGATCGGAGCCATTGATTTTGTGGTTAAACCCTGGGACAACGAAAAGCTTCTTGCAACCGTTAATTCGGCCCTGAGGTTAAGTAAGTCGAAAAGCGAAATCAGAACCTTACGCTCGAAACAGAATCTTTTAAAAGAAGAACTTGATAAATCATACCAGGAAATTATTGGAGGCTCAAAGTCCTTAAAAGAGGTGTTGTCGATGGTTAAAAAAGTAGCCACAACCAATGCC
>CAYNTB010000167.1:3769-5658 GCA_964399905.1 uncultured Bacteroidales bacterium
GATCCTGGGCGAAAACGGAACCGGTAAAGAATTAATTGCACGTTCAATCCATCGAAATTCAGAAAGGGCCGAACAGATTTTTGTTAATTTGGATATTGGTGCCATTTCAAACTCATTGTTTGAATCAGAATTATTCGGACATGTGAAAGGTACGTTCACGGATGCAAGTAAAGACCGGCAAGGCAGAATAGAGGCGGCTTCTGGCGGGACTTTATTTTTGGATGAAATTGGAAATTTAAACCTGTCACAACAGGCAAAGCTTTTATCAGCACTGGAAAAAAAAGAAATATACCGGCTTGGATCTAACACAGCGGTGCCAATTGACATCAGGCTGATCACGGCAACCAATCTGCCTATGAGCGAATTAAATGACGAGAAAAGGTTCAGAAGAGATTTATTGTATCGGATCAACACTGTTCAAATTGAATTACCCCCATTGCGGGAACGCAAAGAAGATATACCGCTGCTGATTAAATTTTTTGCCAAAAAATATGGCAACCAATATAAAAAATCAAAAATTACATTTTCGCCCGAAGCCATAAAAAAGCTGGTTAAATATGCTTGGCCCGGCAATATTAGGGAACTTAAACATTTGGTTGCAAGAGCCATCATTATGTGCAATACCGAGATTATTGAAGCAGCCGATATCTGGTTGAATCTTGAACAATCAGATTCTATTTCAAGAAATTACAACATAGAGGTTTTGGAAAAAGATGCCATTAAAAAAGCCCTGGCCGAAAATCAAGGCAATTTATCCAAAACAGCCAAAGCCCTGGGACTTGGAAGAACCACCCTTTACCGCAAAATGAACAAATATGATCTTTAAGAATTTTCGGTTAAAAATTATCATTCGCATCCTCATTTTAGGGGTGATTATGTTTGTTTTCTTTTATTCGATCAATCAGGATAAATGGTATGTAACTTCTGGTGCCAGTTTTATGATCATAATCGCCATCCTGATAGAACTCATCTATTTCATCGAATCAACCAATCGTGAGATAGGGAAATTTTTACTTTCGATAAAACACAAAGATTTTTCATCAAAATATGCTGATACTGGCAGAAATAACAACTCCTTCGCCGAACTAAGGAAAGCACTTCATGAAATCACTGATGAATTTCAACACGCACGGATTGAAAAAGAATTACATTATCAATACCTGTTGACTGTTTTTGAGCATACCAAATCAGCTTTCATTTGCTTTGCCGAAAATGGGGAGGTTGAATTAATAAATCAGGCTGCCAAAAATCTGTTGCAATTTAAAAAACTGGCTTCAATTGATGGTTTAAAATCATTGGATGAAAATTTATACACCACCATAAAGAATATTGGAAGCGATACCGAAGAACTGATCAAAATAAATATTGACAATCAAATAATTCCGATCAATTTACAGTGTAGCGTATTTAAATTGAAGGGGGAACTTTACAAAATGGTTTCCTTACACAACATCAGTGAAGTATTGGACAGGCAGGAGCTGGATTCGTGGAAGAAATTGATCCGTATTCTAAACCATGAAATCATGAATTCGGTAACTCCGATTTCTTCATTGAGTTCGGCGATTCATAAAATCTTATTAAATAAAAAAGGAGAAAAAAAATCGATCAAGCAGATTTCTGATTCAGAAGCTGAAGACATTTTTGAAGGCCTTGAGACCATCGAAAACCGTAGCAAAGGACTGCTTAAGTTTGTAACCACCTACAAGCAACTAACAAAATTGCCCTTGCCGCGTCTTGCAGAAGTAAATATAAATGGCTTGATAAACCACCTTGTTACTTTTATGAAACCCGAATTTGCCAAACATAATATTAAGATTCATATACCTGATCCTGAGCACAAACTGATGATTAACATTGATTCTGAAATGATAGAACAGGTCATCATCAAT
>CAYNTB010000168.1:0-2017 GCA_964399905.1 uncultured Bacteroidales bacterium
AAACTGGAGTTGGCTTATATCTTATTGCTGCTTGTATTATTCTATCTGCTTTATTCGATCGGTAAAAGATTTCGCAAGGTACCTGCCTTTAAAAAAATATCGTATCAGTTGTCGCATGCGGCTTCACAAATGAAGATCAGGGGAACCATACTTATAATTTTGGTTTTTGTAGTGTTGGCGCAATATATTGGAAAAGAAGTAATATTACTGGGCGCATTTTTGGGGGGTTTGTTAATGTCAATATTTATGCATAAGGACCGTTCACTGTTGTTGGTGAAACTCGATGGTTTTGGCTATGGCTTTTTCATACCCGTATTTTTCATCATGGTTGGCGTTCATTTCGATCCGGCTGCCTTAGGGGCACTTGATAATTCATTATTTATTTTTCTGGCAGTTTTGCTCATCATATTGTTTGCCATAAAAGTGATTCCGTCATTTTTATGGATTAGAATATTTGGTTTTAAAAAAGCGATATCCGGTGGATTTTTAATGGCATCCCGATTAAGCCTGATCATAGCAGCCGCCACCATTGGTGTTGAATTAGGGGTCATTTCACCTGCATCCAATTCAAGTTTTATTTTAATGGCTGTTATTACCTGTTTAATTTCGCCAACTATTTATAATTTGCTCAATCCAAAAAATGCTTATCAGGGTGAAAAAACCATCATCGTCGGGGGTTCGAGTATAGGTGTATTATTGGCGCGCAGGCTTCACCTGCATGCAAAAAGCTCAATTATTATCGAAAAAAACAAGGCCCGGTACGAAGATATTAAATCCAAAGGCATGAATGTGATTTATGGGGATGGTTTGGATCCGGAAGTTTATGCAAAAATTGGCTTGAACCTGTCAAATCATGTAGTTGTGTTAACCGGTGATAATCAGGAGAATATTCGGGTTTGCCAATTGCTTCGAAAGGAATTTATGCATGAGAATATCATTTCGAAGGCAGGTACAAGAAGCATCGAACAGGCTTTGAAGAGCCTGGAGGTTGATACATTTGATGCGACAAGGATACTTGCAAATACCATTGAAAATTTGATTATTCGGCCAAGTACCTATCATGCGCTCGTTGAATCATTTGACGAGTTTCATGTAGAAGAGGTTAAAATACAAAATCCTGAAGTTGATGGGCTTAAGGTAAGGGAAATTCCTTTTCACGGGGATGGTACCATTATGATGATAAAAAGAGGTGGCAATATGTATGTACCCCATGGCGAAACTTATCTGAGAAAAGGGGATGTTCTGAATGTATTCGGCACCAATGCTGCCATAGAAGCCTACCGTGAAGTATTGTCTTAAGTTTGGGTGCTATTTTTAATCAGGTCCCGAATGATACTTCGCATCTGATTTATTTGGTCTTTTGTGCCAAGAACAAAAAGTTTGGAGTTCGGGATTAATTTTATTCCGGGATCAGGATTCAGTATAAATTCACCTTCGGGTGTTTTAAAACCAATAATATTGGCTCCTGTTTTTTGTCGCACTCCAATTTCAAATATTGTTTTATTGATTGAGTCTTCCGGAAGATCATTGCAATTGATTTCTTCCAGGTTCGTTGGGTCAGTTCCATGAATGGAAAGATGCTCCAGGAATTCCATGATGTCAGGACGGGCAACCAGGGTGGCCATATGTGCACCCCCTAATCTTTCGGGCATAACGATGTTGTCAGCCCCTGCTAATTTTAATTTTTTTTCAGAACTTTCGCTTGAAGCACGGCTGATAATTTTGATGTTTGGATTGAGAGAACGGGCAGTTAAACTCACGAAGAGATTGTCAGCATCGTTTGGCAGGGTCGTAATGATAGAACGAGCTGATCGAACACCGGCATCAATTAAAATCTGATCATTGGTTGCATCACCTTCAAGCATTTTAAAGTTTGGATGTGCATTTGCCAGTATCAGTTCATGACTTGAGTCAATCACAACAAAATCATTTTCATGCGCAATCAGCTCCTTCACCGCTTGCTGACCATTTCTGCCATATCCACAAATAATTACATGGTTTTCCATTTTTTTTAATC
>CAYNTB010000168.1:2027-5650 GCA_964399905.1 uncultured Bacteroidales bacterium
ACTATTTAGTTTGCAATTCTTACATTGTGGCCCTTTCATTTTTCCATTTTTTTCAATCTTGATTTGTTTTTATACCCTTTGATAAAATAACTGAGTTGACCTTCGAAAAATTGAGTGGTGATAATCGAAACCACATATGCAAGCACACCCAGGCTCAATAATATTAAAAGGGCCGTAAATATTTTTCCTACGGCAGTCAGTTCATGTACTTCGCCAAAGCCAACTGTAGAAACCGTAATGATGGTCATGTAGAACGATTCCAGGAATGTGAAGCCTTCGATAAGCATAAAACCGAAAGTCCCAAATGCCATTAACAGGAAAAGAATTAAGCCGGCGTAAACCAGTTTAGTTTTGCTACTGTACATTTCCATATTCAAAGAGGTTTGAACAAATATAATCAACTTTAAAAAATCACCTACAGAATTTTTTTCAGCAGTTTGAAATTCTTAAATGGAACATATTTAAGCGGAATATCAATCCATCTTGATGATTTTACAAATCCTTTTTGGTTACTAAATGCTCTAAAACTCTCATAGCCATTATACCTTCCCATGCCGCTGCTTCCAACTCCGCCATACGGAAGTTTGTGATTGGCAATCTGAAGAATAGTATCGTTGATGCATCCACCGCCCGAACTGGTTTTGAAAAGAACATTTTTTGCATTTCGCTTTGCTCCAAAGTAATAGATGGCCAACGGTTTATCTTTCGAATTGATAAGATCTATTGCTTCTTCAATGTTTTTAAAACTGATTACCGGCAACAAGGGTCCGAAAATTTCTTCCTGCATAATTGGGAAATCAGGCATGACATTGTCAATAATTGTTGGTGCAATATATCGTTGTTCCTTGTCTGTTTCTCCCCCGAATTTTATGGAGCCGTGTTTCATTAATTTTTCGAGTCGTTTCATGGCCTCCTCGTTTACAATTCGTGGAAAGAAATTACTTTTCTTGATATCCGGGCCATACATTTTTTCAATATTTGCGGCAATCTTTTGGATCAGTGCTGCTTTTATATCATCATGCACAAGCAAATAATCAGGTGCGATACAGGTTTGCCCCGCATTAATTGTTTTGCCCCAGGCGATTCGTTTGGCGGCGATATTAACATTGGCATCCCTATCGACGATGCATGGGCTTTTTCCGCCAAGTTCCAGAACCACCGGACATAAATGTTCGGCAGCCGCTTTCATCACTATTTTTCCAAGCGATGGGCTGCCGGTAAAAAAGATAAAATCAAATTTCTGATCTAATAAAATTTTATTCGCTTCGCGCCCTCCCTGAATCACATTGATGTATTCAGGCGAAAAAGTTTCCTTAATCATCATATCCATTACCTTGGCAACAGTCGGCGTGTATGGTGATGGCTTAAGTATTGTGCAGCATCCGGACGAAATGGCTCCAACCAGAGGTTTGAACAATAATTGAAAAGGATAGTTCCAGGGTGCAATTATAAGCGCAACACCTAATGGTTCGTAAATGATTTGGCTCGAAGATGGTAAAAGTGGAAAAGGTGTACTTACTTTCCTGCTTCTCGTCCATCTTTTTATGTTTTTTAAGTGTAGCTTGATTTCTTGTAAAACGAGGCTTGTTTCTGTCAGAAATGCTTCCTCTGGCGACTTATGCAAATCGGTCCAAAGAGCATCATTAATTTCTTGTTCATATTTCAGAAGTGCGGCTCTTAATTTTTTAAGCTGTTCAATTCTGAAGCCGAGCTCTTTTGTTTGATGGGTTGAAAAAAATGTTTGCTGGGTTTTTAGAATGCTTTCAATGCGGCTGGTTGAATTGTCTTCCATGGTGTAAATTTGAGCATCTAATTTACGAATATCCCGGGATTTTCATTTCTTTCTTTTCATATTAAACCGGTTTTATTTGAACATATTGCCTGAAAATATAGGGCCAATATAAAAAAGAATGATTAAGACAGAATTTTTAAAGCATGGGCCTATTTACGAAATAAAATAATTTCCTGAGCTGCACTGCCGCTTTGATTTTTAGCAATTTCATTCGACTTTTCCAGGTTTGAAAATTGTTCTTTCAGGTTTGCCTGGGCTTTATTAAGAGAGCCTAATAATTCATACTTACGTCCTGCAATACTCGACGTACTGTCAATTTTCTCGAGGTTTGTGAAAGAAGAATTAAAAAACTCCCGAATCTCGAAAAGCATTTGCTCTAATTCCAAATCATTTTTTACCGGCTGAAAGTTTTTGTCTCTATAACCTTCATATTCGTTCAACAGCTGCAAGCCTTTGTTGTAATCTGACAAGGCAATAAAATAATGTTCTTCATTTTTCCGGAAATAATAATAGGAAATTTTGGATTTTAAATGGATTAAATAGTCATAATCCAGATAACATACAACCCCATTCTCTAAAATCCTGTTCCGTTCATGTTCCAGTTTTTCAATGAGAGAAATGCTTTCATATTTTTGGATTGAGTCGTTGAAATTAAAAAAAGGAACTTTGTTTGTTTTCCTGTTAGCTTTTTGGTGGAACGCCTGCTTGCTTATCGGAAAATTTAAAAGTTGCCACATGGGATCGAACGGAATATGTGACCTGATAAATTTTTCTGGTTTAATTAAAAAATATTCCTGGTTAAATTCTTTTTTAAATTTTTCGTTAGAAATTTTACCTGAGCCCCAGGTTGGATCCATCAGATACCAATTCGAATCAATCATGCATACGATCCAGGCATGCGGGTTTCCATCAATTTGACCCAACTTTTTGGTATATCCGGTGATGATATAAGTTTTTAATCCTGTTTTTTGGGCTATGTCTTTAAACAATACCGTATAATCTTTACAAACCCCTTTTCGGCTGTTTAATATACTTTGGGTTAAATTTTCATTGGTTCGATCAATGCTAAAGGTGTACATGTTTTCCAAATTATAATGTATGTTTTTAGCAACCCAATAATATACAGCCCTGGCTTTGTGATGCTGGTTAAAGAAATTTGCATTAATATAATCAGCAATCAGTTGGGTTGAATACGTGCATGTATCCGGTATCTGATTCATGATATAATCAACGTAAGCATAATTTCTGTTTTTATTGGCATCCATTTCCAGATGGATAAAAGTGAACAGAATGAACAATGAGGAAATTATATATTTTTTCATGGCATTAACGTATTAAGTATTCTTTTAATAGAATCAGCCGGGTCATTTAACTGTTATTTTTTTTGTCGACAAATTGCGGGCCCGTTACCGATTCCCTTTAATACTAAGATGATTCGAAGGATTTTTTCCCTATGGTCTTATAATAAGTTTTGCAAGAACTGATCTGTGAAACCTAAAGAAAACTGCCGATAAGAAATAAGTGAATGGCTGGAAAATATGTAGGGGTGAAGCTCAATATTTTCTTCAGACATGTTCAGAAAAGTGTGTTTCGTCAACTAATTCGCGGTATTTATGAACAATTTTTTTAAAATCCTCCCATGTTTCGCGTTTCAATGTCGGATTTCTTAACAGTGCCGAAGGATGAAAAACAGGCATCGCCAATCGTCCTTCCAAATTAAGCCACTGACCACGAACTTGTGGGATTTTCATTTGTGATCCCAGCATATTTTTGAAAGCGGTTGCCCCTAAAAGTATGATGATTTTTGGGTTGATCAGGTCGATTTGTGCCA
>CAYNTB010000169.1:0-5639 GCA_964399905.1 uncultured Bacteroidales bacterium
AAACCCGGATGCATTATTTGTAAATACCGGAAGTTATTATCATTCGGACGACGCAGGAATTAGCTGGAGCAGAAGAAGTGTACCTCATGGCGATAACCACGATATCTGGATTAATGAAAATGACACCAATCTTTATATTCAGGCAAACGACGGTGGTGTCAATATTACCACCAATGATGGTAAATCTTGGTCATCCCAGTTTAATCAACCTACAGCAGAACTTTACCAGGTTGACCTCGACGATCAATATCCTTATTGGTTGTATGCCGGCCAACAGGATAACACAACCATTGCCGTTCCAAGTTTACCGCCCTATGAAGCACCTGGGGGCCCCAGTGCCTATTGGATCACAACAGGTGGTTGCGAAACCGGTCCGGCAGTTCCTAAACCCGGAAACCACAACATCGTTTATGCAAACTGTAAAGGACATTTTGGGGTCTATAATAAAATAACCGGACAGGAACGAAGCTATACAGCCAATCCTTCAAATATATACGGACATAACCCAAAAGATCTTGAATTCAGATTTCAGCGGGTAGCTCCCATCCATGTTTCACCACACAATCCCGATGTGGTTTATCACGGTTCTCAATATGTTCATAAAACCATTGATGATGGCCTGAACTGGGAAATTATTTCTCCTGATCTGACGGCTTTTGAACCCGACAAACAGGTCATCTCCGGAAGCCCTATCACACGTGATATTACTGGTGAAGAATACTACAGTGTGATCTATTCAATCCGCGAATCACCCATTACAGAAGGGCTGATCTGGGTAGGTGCCAATGATGGCCCTGTTCATGTTACGAAAGATGGCGGCAAAAACTGGGAAAATGTTACACCTCCCGATCTGTTGCCCGGTGGCCGCGTTGACTGTGTTGAACCTTCGCCTCATCAGGCCGGAAAAGCATATGTTGCCATATTACGTTATCAGTTGGGCGATTGGCATCCATATATTTATAAAACCTTAGATTATGGTCAAAACTGGACCTTACTAACAGATGGAACAAACGGCTTGCCTGCCGATTTCCCAACACGTGTGGTTCGTGAAGATCCGGATGTAGAAGGTTTGCTTTTCGCAGGTACCGAATTTGGACTCTTTGTGTCTTTCAATGATGGTGAAAACTGGCAATCGCTCCAGCAAAACCTGCCCGTTACTCCGGTAACCGACATTAAAGTTTACAGAAAAGACCTGGTTTTATCAACCATGGGTCGTTCGTTCTGGATCATGGATAACATCAGTCAATTGCATCATTATAAAGAAATGATGGCTGCAAAAAATAATTTTCTGGTTAAACCCGAAGATACATACCGTTTAAATTACCGTGCAACAAGGGGAAATGAAATACCTTCCTATCCATCAGCTGCCGTAAGCATCGATTATTTTATTGCAAATCAGCCAGAAAGCGAGATTAAAATGGAAATACTTGATGCAGACAAAAATATCATTCAATCATTTGTCAGCAGCGATCGCAAACCAATGAATCGAGAAGGTGTGGAAGACATGGCCATGAGCTATTATTTTCAACCCAGTCAGGATGTTGATTTGAAAAATACGACCGGGATGCACCGCGTAAAATGGGATATGACCCATAAAGGAGCCTGGGATAAAAATGCACGCCGAAGCTTTAGAAACGGGCCCAATGTTGCACCTGGCAAATATTATGTAAGCCTTGAAATTGATGGCGATAAGCTGCTTCAGGAGTTTACTATACATGCCGATCCACGACTAGCAGTAGTCGGTGTTGGAACCAAAGAATTAAAGGAACAGGAAACACTTGCATTAAAAATGGTTGAACTCACGACCGAAGCAAAAAAACTGGCCGATAAAATCGACAGCCGCCGCAAGGAAATTGCCGAAACAATCAAGAAGAAAGGTGCAAGTCGTAAGTTGACAAAGGAAGATGCCGCGCTAAAAATACTTGACGATCAAATGTTGATGCATGAAGGTATTTATCAACAACCACAATTTATCGATCAGATCAATTATTTGTCACGTGCCGTCAGTGGTGCCGATCAAAAACCAAGTGCCAATATGTACCAGTATTACGAAAGGCTCACATCTAAGCTGAAAGAATTACAGACAGCTTTTGAAGAGCGCTAAGTTGGCTTTTTCGGTTGTAGCCGGTTGAAATACTGAGCAATACTCATAAAAAACAATTGTACTGCGGTTGTAATACATTGTTATTGGTTATTCGACATTGTTTATTGTGTGTCTGAACGCTCGAGTACCTTAAACAATTTTGAACCATCTTGAACCATTTTGAACTTTTACCTTCAAGCTTTTTTGAATGCTGACATTCAGTTGATATTCAGTAGTTATTCTATTGTAATCCATTGATATTTTTAGTGTCTGCTTCAAAATAATTTACAGCCTGAATAAGCCGGAACTGAATTTTATTCCAGCTCATCCGAAGATAGGGGAATTGCTTAATTAATAGTCTATCATAAAAATTGTAAACCTAAAAAGCACATCAATTAATTATGACATTAAAAGGAGGTAAATCATGAGAAAACAATTCATCACAATATCGATTATTACACTTTTCTTATTCGGGATTAAGGGCAGCCTGGCTTCTCAGGAGCTAAGATCCCCAGATTATGAAGCGGTGAAAAAATCCATTGAACAATCTATTGGCTGGGCAATCGAAAAAGATTTCGATGCCATGTTCCAACTTTGGGCCGACAATATGTTTCATTTCTGGCTCTTTTCAAACAGCATGGTAGTGAGCCTCGATAGTTTTAAAATTTATGCCGAACAGTGGAAGGATCCTGATTTTCGTGGAACCCGTTTTGAATTCAGGGATTTGCGCATCACATTTTCACAGTCAGGCGATGTGGCCTGGTATTCATGCTATCTGGACGACTGCGGTTCGTTTAAGGGCGTGGAGTCGTGTTTGGAAAATGTTTTCCAAACCGGTGTCCTGGAAAAAAGGGACGGGCGTTGGGTTCATGTGCAAATGCATGGATCATATCCTGTTGATAAAATACCTGAAAATTATGTCCGTAGATTTTATGCCAAACTTTTTGAAAAAGTTGAATAATTTACCCATAAATTCAATCTCTCAAATCAAGTAGATTCTATGGTTGAAGTGTTCTCTTCGCTATAGCTTTCTTGCTCTCTACATTCTATTAGAGCCTGCTAACTTACTTTACTTCGGCTTTATGCCAGGAAGAGGCCTTCAAGCAGGTTTTTGATTTTTTCGAACTGACTCAAAAAATCCTTCTTTTCCAGGAACTCAATTATAGTATTGAGCGGATTTATTGAAGGCTTATTTTTTTCAGGTTCGGAAGACTGTAAAAATAATAAATCAGCATACCGATTATCATCCAGATAACCAATCGCATCCATGTATCAAAAGGCAGGGCGATCATTTGCGCTAGCGACGTTAAAATACCCATGATGGGAACAAATGGAACCCAGGGTGTGCGGAATCCACGGGGCAGGTTTGGATGTGAATGACGCATAATCAATATTCCTCCGCAAACTATGGTAAATGCCATTAATGTTCCAATAGAAACCAGCTCTCCCAAAATACCGATTGGCAACAAACCGGCAATTATTAATGTAACTAAACCTGTTATAAGTGTATTAATATGTGGTGTTTTGTATTTGGGATGAATTTTTGAAAACACAGGGGGCAAGAATCCATCTTTCGACATTGAAAAAAAGATTCGGGGCTGCCCCAATAACATCACCAGGATAACAGAACTTAAACCGGCCAAGGCTCCAATTTTTATGATCGGGCGGAGCCACATCAACTGTGAACCAAGTGAATCAATAGCGACTGCAATGGGGTCAGATACATTTAATAAATGGTAATCGATAATACCGGTCAGAACCAACGCAACTGCAATATACAATATCGTACAAACAACCAGCGATGTAATAATACCGATGGGCATATCCCTTCGTGGATTTTTTGCTTCCTGTGCAACAGTTGAAACTGCATCGAACCCAATGTATGCAAAAAATATAACCCCGGCTCCACGCAGGATCCCTGACCAGCCAAATTCACCAAACTTTCCGGTATTTTCGGGTATAAAAGGAGTCCAGTTATCAAGCTTAATGTATCTATAGCATATTATTACAAAGAGCAAAACCACCCCGATTTTCACATAAACAATGGCATTATTAAATCGGGCCGATTCACGGATTCCCATATACAGAACCATTGTCAGCAATCCAACAATGATCATGGCCGGAACATCGAAATACGCTCCCGAAAGAATAACTCCGTCAGGTGATTGAATGAATGGCGCGGCAATAAAAGCCTTTGGAATATGGATACCAAAGTCATTCAGAAAACTTACCATATAACCCGACCAACCAACTGCCACCGCAGATGCACTGAATAAATACTCCAGTATCAGATCCCAGCCAATGATCCATGCAACAGTTTTACCCATCGTGGCGTAAGCATAAGTATAGGCACTTCCGGCAACAGGCAGCATCGATGCAAACTCGGCATAACAAAGTGCTGCAAAACCACAGGCAATACCTGAAATGATAAACGAAATAACGATCCCCGGACCCGCATAGTTGGCTGCTGCCGTACCCGTGAGAACAAAAATTCCGGCACCTATTATGGCCCCGATACCCAGAAGCGTAATATTAAGAGGGCCCAGAGTGCGGTTCAATGAGTTTTCTTCCGATTGTTTAATTAAATCATCGACGCGTGATAACATAAACACAATTTTAGTACATAAAGAACGATTGATAGCCCACTATCAAAAAAATACAAACTAAATCATGTAAAAAAAGCCCTGATATTCTTTAACTTACAATAGAATATCAAAGCTTAAAAATGCTACTGATTGCCAAAATGGCTAGCAAATATACGACATAAAAAAGTCCATAATGAAAAAAAGATAAGCAGTATGATGGTTTCAGAAAATATAATTTTTTGCCTGGGAGACTGAAGATTTTATCGGCGGTTGAAGTCATAAAATGAAGAACAATCCATTGAATCCATCCAGCTATTTAGCCTGAATTCGAATCCCGCTTGAGCCGCCTGCATCAAAATATCGATACCACAAAAGTTCCTGAAATAATGGATCAATTACAAATATTGATACTGCATATCGATACGCGTACATTTTCCCCATCTGTTTAATTTCATATATTTGCCTTCAGTCAAATCAATTTAGATACCCGAATGTCGTGTAAATGTCGTTTTATTGTAGTTGGATCGTTAGCTCTATCTTCACGACATTTGAGGTAAAAAAAATGAGAACAGGATCTATAATAAAAGAACTAAGGATCAAAAAAGGTCTGACCCAGGAAGAATTGGCAGATAAAACGGAACTGAGTGCCAGAACCATTCAGCGTATTGAAAACGGAGAAGTTGATCCCCGTGCCTACTCCCTTCAAATGATAGCAAAAGCACTGGAGGTAGATTATAGTTTATTTGTTGAGGATGAACCCAATGCAGACCAAGAAAAAAAAGCCAGAGAAGATCGAATCTTTTTAGGTTTAATTCATTTAAGCGGTTTGCTTCCACTTTTTTTTCCAAGCATATTTATTTGGAAGAAATTAAAAAATAAAGTGGAAGGAATCACAAATCATTTTTATGAAGTACTAAGTTTTCAACTTACAATTTTATTGGTATTTATTTTACCAGGGCTGCTCATATACT